>JAKLZD010000072.1 GCA_024256245.1 Candidatus Methylarchaceae archaeon HK01M | reverse complement strand
CAAAGGTATGGCCCATCCATGCTGGGAGGGAGAACCTCTTGAAAGCAGCTGAATCCAGTTGTAGGCGTCTTGGCACTTACATCGACTTATATCTACTCCACTGGCCAACATCCGACATACATGTCAGTGAAACTATGAGGAGCATGGAGAGGCTTGTGGATAGGGGCCTCATAAGATATATTGGGGTCAGTAACTTCGAGGTCGACCAGATAGATGAGGCCAGGAGCCATCTTAGCAAGGTCGATCTAGTCGCTGTCCAGAACGAGTATAGCCTCATAAATAGGAGGTATGAGCGGGACGTTTTACCCTATATAGAAAGGGAGGGAATGATGTTCATGGCCTACACCCCTCTTGGGATGGGTGTTCTGGCCCGAGACAATTCTCTGGCAAGGATCGGTTTAAAATATGGAAAAACAGCTGCTCAAGTTGCTTTGAACTGGCTCATCTGTGTGGAAGCAGTTGTACCGATACCTAAAGCGGCCTTAATTGAACACATCGAGGAAGATGTTGGAGCGATGGGTTGGAGGCTTGGGAGAGTGGACTGGGAGGCCATCAGTAGCATCTTTACACCTCAGGTTTGAAATTAGCTTTAGTTATCTGGATGCCTTAAAGTTTAGTTTTTATTTAACCATTTATCTACTTAAGGCGTGATTGCAAGTAAAACGGAGTTCGAATACACGATCGATACCGAGTTTCCCATAGGAAACTTGAAGTTTCTTCCAGAATACATAAGGCGGCACTACTTGATCCGGCACGAAAAATATAGAACCTTCGGAAATATACGTATCATCACTGAAAACGGGAGAGACTATCTTTCTTACAGGGTTTCGGTTCCTAAAACGGATCAGTACGTAGATGTTACGGTGGATCCAAGTATTCCTATAGGGGTGAAGATGGAACTCAGCGAACCTGGTATCTCAAAATCCTTCTTGGATCAACTCTACGAAGACTTATTTCTCATAGTCCAATTGTTTGAAGAGGAGATACGTAAGACCACCTTGTACCTTGCTTTTATGCCAGGGGAGAAGATAGTTCCTGAAAAGGAGAGATCGGGTACTTCTACGAGAATTTTCACTGACTCCATGCTGCCCCTCTTTATCATCTTAATGACCCTAACCTTTGTTTTTTTCTGGATAGTGGGCTGGTTTGCACCCTTAATCTTCGTCGGCCTATCGTTTGTTTTGGTACTCTTTTCTGGAAGGCTGATGGCTAGAAGTGGTAACTGGAAGATTACTAAAGACCAGCCTGAAATACATCTTTTACAGTACCATTTTTCACCTGATACATTCGAAGAATTCCGTAAGAAATATAGCAAGAGAATCCCTGAAATCAGAAAAGAAATCTATGAGGCCACGTTCGCCGCTGGCAAGCCCATCGACTGCGAGACGGCGGGTAAGGTTTTCGCTAGATATGGCATAGATTGCAAATCGGAGGATTTCACTGTCAAGAAGGTCAACCTCTATAAGATTGTAGAAAAGGCATCGAATATCTTCAATCTCCCTATGCCAAGGATCGTAGTGGCCAATACCATCGTCCCAAACGCCGCAGCCTCAGGCCCAAGCACTAGGCTAGGAACCATAATGGTTACGACTGGAATCATAACTCAACTTGAGGAAGACGAGTTGTTGAGCGTAGTAGGCCACGAGCTTAGTCATCTTAAAGCCCACGATCCCGTTGTGATGTTTTCCCTATTTAGCACGGAATATCTTCTTCGAATATACGTGCTCTTCCCCTACCTGTTCTTCTTCGGTTTCATCTCCTTTTGGCTATACTTCATAGTGGCAATAGGGCTCATCTTCTTCTTCGGAAAGTTCTTGGAAGGCAGGGCCGACCTAGATTCAGCCAAGATGATCGGTCAACCAAAGGTCATGGCAGAAGCCTTAAGAAAGATTGCCTTCAGGAGACTATTCCCTCTCTATAAGAGGGAGCCAGCTTTTCGAGGTTTCCGCAGATCGGAGTGGCTCCAGTTCGACCCGCACCCCCCTGCCTACTTTAGGATTGCTCGACTCGAAGGTCTCCAAGAGCCAAAGAAAATCAAAAACACATTTCTTAAGTCCATCAAAGAGACCTTCAGAGGTTTTCTAAGAGCATAAAGAGACCTTCAAGGGCAACATACCTTACATAGCCGAAGCTCCAAGATTCAGGATTAAAGATGACATATAGCAATTAACTTAACTGAGGGAGCATTTGATGTCTAATAAGTCATCGGGAGAAGGTAGGCAAAGCAAGACTCAAAAGAAAGTCTATCGGGATACCAATCTTCAGATCATCTTCGGTGTTACCCTTATGGCCGTTATGGGGGTTGCCAGCTTATCTCCAGCTTTCCCAAAGATGGTGCAGGAACTGAGCATTTCATCTCAAGATATAGGATTGCTCATTACGATCTTCACACTTCCGGGCATCTTACTTACCTTCGTCCTAGGAGTTCTTGCTGATCAGTTTGGTAGAAAGAAGATATTGGTTCCTTCATTGATGCTATTTGGTATTGCTGGGGGAGCATGCTCCTTAGTTCGTGATTTTAACCTCTTACTCTTATTGCGTTTCTTTCAAGGGATGGGTGCAGCTTCTCTAGGTTCGCTCAATGTTACTATCATAGGCGATCTTTATTCAGGAAAGGAGCGTACTACAGCCATGGGTTTTAACGCTAGTGTTCTTAGCGTAGGTACTGCAAGTTATCCAGCCATCGGCGGAGTATTGGCCATGGTGGGATGGTACTACCCCTTCATACTTCCCTTTATAGCGATTCCTATCGGACTCCTAGTTCTGTTTTCGCTAAAAAATCCTGAGCCAAAGAAGGGGCAGCATTTCAAGGAATATTTCAGCAATGTCTGGAAGAGCATAAAAAATCGTCATGTTGTTGGGCTCTTCTCTGCCAGTGTCATCACCTTCATTATACTATACGGGGCGTATCTGACCTATTTTCCACTTTTAATCGGTCTTTCATTCGAAGCACCTCCCCTTATCATAGGACTGATTATGTCAAGTATGTCCCTCATCACAGCTCTCACTTCTTCACAGCTGGGAAGGTTGGTAAAAATCTCCTCGGAAAGATCACTTATCAAGGCAGCTTTCATTCTCTACGCTTTGGCTTTGGCCATCATTCCATCAGTTTCCGACCTCTGGCTATTTCTAATTCCCATCACGATCTTTGGGATTGCTCATGGCATAAATATCCCCAGTATTCAAACACTTTTAGCAGGATTGGCGCCCATAGAATACCGTGCAGCTTTCATGTCTATCAATGGGATGGTCTTACGATTGGGGCAGACTCTGGGCCCCTTTCTAATGGGGATGGTCTTTGTAATAGAGGGGATGGGTGGTGTTTTTTATGCAGGTGTAGGCTTTTCGATCTTCAGTTTTATATTGATGGTAATTATGATGAAGTAAATTCTTTCCTTCTCTGCTGGCTCTTTGTCTGTAATAACTTCTCCATGTCACATCGATATGATCTCAAACCGCAAGGGGTCAAACACAATTATTCGATCTTCTCAGCGATCCCTTCGCCGAATTCTCTGCATTTTTGGAGTTTCTCCTCGTCGGGTACATAGCGAACTTCTAGGCTCGGTTCTAGAAGTTCAAATCCAGCCTTCTTGAGGCTCTGGTTTATATCTCTTACAGCTCCGCCACCCCATCCATACGATCCGAAACTCGCCCAGATCTTCCCTTTCGGTCTCAGTCCAGTGATGTAGTTTAGGAAGGCACTTATGGTCGGAAACATCGAGTGGTTGATGGTGGGTGACCCAATAATCACGGCCTTAGCTTCTAATATCTCCTTCATGATCTCTGAGATGTCCGATCGGCGCATGTGAAACAGGTGAATATCGATGCCATGTTTCGCTATGGCCTCTAAAATGGCATAGGCCATCTTCTGAGTGCTCCCCCACATGGTATCGTAGACGATCACAGCCTTCTTTTTGGTTTCACCTTTGCTCCATACAAGGTAGGAATCGACGATCCTGTCAGGATTTGAACGCCATATTATGCCGTGGCTCGGTGCGATCATTCTTGGTTTTACGCCCAAGTCAGATAATTCATCTATCTTTTTTATGATCAAGGATGCAAAGGGCATCAATATGTTAGCGTAATATTTTGCAGCTTCATCCATAAGAACGCTTTCATGAACTTCATCATCAAAGCGCTGGGAGGATGCTAGATGTTGACCAAAAGCATCGTTTGGCATTAGGATTTCGTCTTCAACCAAGTAGGTAAACATGCTATCTGGCCAATGTAACATAGGAGCCTCGACAAATCTAAGGGTTCTCCTTCCGATTTTCAATTCATCTCCAGTCTTAACCGTTTCAATATCCCAGTCTTCGCCGTAATATTCCATCAATCCCTCTTTTCCATTTCGAGTAGCTATGATCTTGGCGTTCTTTGCGAATTCCATAACTTTGGGCAAAGAGCTCGAGTGGTCAATTTCTATATGGTTGATTACGATATAATCTATCTTTTTGGGATTCGTCAACTCTCGAATGTTCTTCTTCAACTCACTTGAGAAGGTGTACTTCACAGTGTCGACCAAGGTTGTTTTATCGTCTATGATCAGGTAGGCGTTATAGGTAGTGCCTCTTCTCGTTTCGTGACCGTGAAAATTCCTAAGATCCCAGTCTACAGCGCCGACCCAGTAGACATCTTTGGCTAATTCAATAGAGGTCATCTCAATCTCTAGTAATATCGATGAAAAGATTAAGATAAAAAAATTTTTGCTTGTAATCGAGTTTGAATATCATATCGTGGTTTTATCATCAGATAGAATTCTTGAGGTGTTTGAATGAGTCCAGTGCTATCTGCTTGTGGTCGAAACCTATCTCAACACCCTTGAGGCGGTCCTCATCGAATTCTATCACTTCACTGACGTTGTATCCTGGTTTTATTTTTCCTCCAACCACTCTACAGAGATAGGCCAATGCTATAATATGCCCTCTAGGGTCCCTCTTTGGATCATCGTAGACCCCGATCAGATCCTTTACTAAAGACGCTCTATGGAGAGTGATGTCCAATCCTGTCTTTCTTTTTGCATGTCTCCTCAGGGCGGATACTATACGCTCTCCTGAAAGTACTCGTCCACCTGGGAAGTGCCATTTGCCACCTTCAAGCACCTTATCGATTCTCTTGGTAAGGATTATCTTATTGTCTGAAGTCATTATTACTGGATTGACATCTAGGTATGCATAGCTCTGTGTACCTTCAGTCATGGTCATATTTATTCTCCCAAACCGTTAGTATAATCCCTCTTTAAGAGTTCTTTCCTTTATATTTCCACTAAAAATAAATTCGATCGAAATTTTAAAAACATCAGATGATGTTTTTGTTCCTTCTGCCATGATAATAGATTGATAAGCACAAATGCACTTTATGTAATCGAGTGATAAATGAAAAGCACAGTATGATTTAGGATAATCATTAAAAGCAACCTTTTCATATTTAATATTGTGATTGAAAACGGTATCAAGCCTTTAGAGAAGCAGACTGGCAGTATACCCTTAGATGGCAGCATAGATCGATTTGCCATAAAAGATAGACCCCTTCTGTCTCCTTCTGAAAAGTTTGAGAACTGCAAAAACATAGGTGATGTCTTCGAACTTGTGAAGGAGACGGTAGAGAGATCCATAGGCCTGAGGAGGGCAGGTCTAACTTTGTACTTGGTCGATCTTCCAATGAACGTTGGAGGTTTTCACCAGATCGGTTCCAATGCAATAGTCATGAACAGAACTTTGCTCAGGGCCATCGAGGGCATGGCCGAATCGAAGAATGAAGTGAATTCCTTTGTCTACTTCATACTGCTCCATGAGTACCTTCATACTTTAGGATACACTGAAGAAGAGAGGGTAAGAGATTTGGCATATAGTATCGCAGTGAGTTCTTTCGGGCATGATCACTATATAACAAGGCTCTCAAAGAAGGGTTTTGCTAACATACTCAAACAGATATCACACATTCCAAGTAGGGAAGGTAGGAAGGTAGAGATAGTCAAGGACTTTGATAGATCGAGCATGAGTTACATCGGCTAGTTCTTGGCCTATGGATACCTTTCGAATAGATAGAAGGACCGACTGCCGACCCGTCATATGAAAAACTATAGGTTTCGATCGTCTATCTTTCAAAAACTACTCGACCACATGTTTAATCTTACTAACTTTCAAATTCTATTATCAAATTCTGTTATCGAGAGAAATCCTTCGAGCCTTGGAGATTCAAGAGTCTAAAACACTTAAAGGGAGGAATGACAGACAAAGCATCTTTGGATCTCGATCGATGGATCGGAGAGTCTACATAGCTCACACATCAACCTCTTTTGCCTGATCATCTTACAGGCTACGCAGAACTTTGCCACAAGTTCATATTTAGACATATGTCCATTAGCAAGGGAGATCCCGATTTCCTTGATCATCGGCCGAACTTCTTCTACCTCTTCGATTTTAAGGACTGTGCCTCTGACGTTGCACGTATATTTACTCACAGCAGTTTGGGTGACTCCTAAAAGATTTGCCACGTCCTTTTGCTTCAATCCATATGTCTGTGTCAATTCCTTTGCTATAGCAGATCGGAAGGCGGGAACCAAAGATTTTACAGCGACTTCACATGGTAACAACATATTAGCTCACCAAACAATATTATCGAAAGGTATATAAGTATGACGTATGTCATATCTATTATGACGTATGTCATAAAGAGCCTTAAGGAGACTTCAACTATGACAGATGATAAAAGTGTTGACTTTGCCAAAAAAGTTATCAGTTTATTCCAGAGCAAACGCAATATGAGAGTATATCCTATCTCAAAATCGGTTGCGTGCGTTCAGTTCGAGGATGGAGAAAAGTTGTTCGTATTTGACTACATAAATACAAAGGAGGAGGCTAATCAGATTCTTACTAAAATGTCAAAGGAACATTGTGATCCTATTCATATCTATGGATAAGTGGGGTTCTTGCCATTTTTTTAGGCAAGGTCGGAAACGATAGAACCATCTCTTTATGACATATGTCATAAAAGTTTCAATCACGATGAATGATGAAGTGCGAATATAGAAACTGTAACTACAAAGCTACATACAAATTATGTTTCAAAGATGGTGCAGTCTTGATGCAGTACTGTCAGAGACACTATTCATTCATCAAAAAAATCTTTTAAGCCTTCATGAATATGTAAAGGTCTTATCTTAATGGACGAACTTCAGCTCGGTATACGCGTCTTTAAGACTTGGATATTATCCCTTAAATGCTATTAGTTTAAGTAAACTATTAAAGTGTAGAGTATTAAAAGGGCAGATATGAACCTTGACCTTGATGGGAAGACGGCCATAGTCGTAGCCTCAAGTCGGGGTATTGGTCGAGCGGTTGCTTCAAGACTGGCAGAAGAAGGTGCCGATGTCACAATCTGCGCAAGAGGGTCAGAGCAACTCGAAAGGACGAGGTCAGAGATTCAGTCTCAAGTACGATCGACCATACTTGCCGTCCCAGTCGATATCACCTTGCCACAGCAGATAGATGAGGTTGTTGAAAGCACAGTAACACGTTTTGGGAGTGTAGATATTCTAGTGAATAATTGTGGAGGGCCACCCACAAAACCTTTTCTCGACCTCCAAGATGACGAGTGGTACGATGCCTTCGAATCGATTCTGCTCAGCGTAGTACGCTTCTCAAAAAGGGTCGTTCCCTATATGAAGGCAAAAAGTTGGGGGAGAATAATTAACTTGACATCCTTTACGACGAAGCAACCTCTGCATAACTACGCCCTGTCAACTGCATTAAGATTGGCGGTAATAGGCCTAACCAAGACATTATCGATGGAGCTTATTCAATACGGTATACTGGTAAACAGTATAGCCCAAGGCTATACAATGACTAGAAGAGTCGAAGAAATCATTCGGCAGGAAAGCGACCTTACAAAGACGCCGTATCAAGAAATTCTAAGCAGAATACAAAGTGAAATTCCCCTTAAAAGGATGGCCAAACCTGAAGAAATAGCTGATCTTGTGATCTTCCTATCATCTGAGAGGGCCAGCTACATTACCGGGACGAATATAAGCATCGATGGGGGCTTAGCAAGATGTATCTTCTAATTCGTGGCTTGTAGAGTTTGGCCCCTTACACGAAAGGTATATAAATATGACTTATGTTATAAAATGTCAATAGCAAGGTAGGTCGTCGTGAGTAAAGAAAAAGTGGTTAAGGTTAATAAAGAGATGTCCTTCGGAGAACTCCTCCAGTCCTATCCCCAGGCTGGAATGGTCCTTATGAGGTACGGTCTGCACTGTATAGGTTGCCATATAGCAGTTATGGAGACCATCGAGCAGGGAGCTAGGGCTCACGGCTTAACTGATGATGAAATTGATGGGATGATCGAGGAGATCAATAAAGAAATAGCAAGCCAGTGATATTCCCCAAATTCTTATAAGAGATTTCTTTAGCGCCTTTATCCTATTATTCTTGATCTTATAGCTTCTCCAAGCGGAGAGGATAGTAGTAGTAATGAAGGCTATGCTGATTTACTATTTTTTCATTAAATGTAATGATCTGAGCATCACTTAATGCACTTTTAGTCAAAATATAAATTTTATAATCTAGCAAAAGGTTATCAATTAATAATTAGGAGTTAGAAAAATGCCAATCGTTCATGTAAATGTCTGGAAAGGATTTGAACAGGAAAAAGTCAAAACCTTGATTCAAGGTATAACGAAAGTCTTTGTAGATTTAGGTATCCCTGCACATGCTGTGGAAGTAATCGTGCATGAAATCCCAAAATCTCACTGGGGAATTGGCGGAGAACCAGCCTCAGAAAAATTCAAAGAGATTACATAGAGAATTTATTAGACTA
>JAKLZD010000153.1 GCA_024256245.1 Candidatus Methylarchaceae archaeon HK01M | reverse complement strand
TTCCCCCTCGATCACAACCCTTGCTATCAGATCAGCTATATGATCCATATCACTCTCCTTCATGCCTAGTCTTGTGCACTCTTGACTTCCAAGCCTTATGCCACCAGGATTTTGGTAATGCCTATTGTATTTTAGATCATAAGCCAGTAAGTTTCTGTTCAAGATTATGTTTGCCTTCTCAAGTTTCTCTTCCAAGTCTCCTCCTAAGCCATATTTTGTTATATCGACTATAACTATATGGGATTGAGTGAAACCCCTTTGTTCGCCTAAGACTTGAAACCCTCTCTCATTAAGAGCCTGAGCCAGTGCTTTGGCATTCTTTATAACTTGTGAAGCGTACTCCTTGCCAAACTCTAAGAACTCCGCAAAAGCGATGGCCTTTCCACAGAGATGGTGAAGGTGGTGGTTACTCACATTTGAAGGAAAGGTCGCCCTTTTAATCAATTCAGCATATCTGTCAAAGGATAAAACACACCCCCCTTGAGGACCGAATAAAGTCTTATGAGTACTCATGCTCATCACATCTGCTCCTTCCCTTAAAGGGTCCTGGAATTTCCCCCCTGCCACCAACCCAGCTACATGGGCCCCATCATAACAGACCTTTGCCCCTATTTCATGGAATGTGTCTGCCAGCTCTTTTAATGGATGGGGTTGAGTCAAGACCGATCCACCAAACATCGCCAACTTCACTTTCTTACCTTCATCCACTATCTGCTTTACCTTCTTCTTCGTTTCATCTACATCTATGTTCATCTCTTCAACATCGAAGGGGAAGTATTCGACGTTTAGCTTCGAGACAGAGCCTGCCGTTCCCCCCAAGGACTTCCTTCCAGTGGATATATGCCCCCCACTAGCTATAGATAGAGAAAACATGGTATCTCCTACATCCGTGAAGGCGGTGTACACCACTAGGTTGGCGCAAACTCCCGATACGGGCCTTACATCAGCGAACTCTGCTCTGAAGAGTTTTTTGGCTAACTCGATAGCTATGAGCTCAACTTTATCGATGTAGATGCATCCTGCATAAAGTCTCTCGCCCGGCCAACCTAACCGAGATGCTTATTGATGCGCACCTTTTCGGCGTATCTATTCCCGAAGTCACTTATCATGGCTTCATGGACTGCCGGACTCGGTATATTCTCACTAGCTACCAAGGGGATGGAATACGAGAACCATCTATGGTGCTCTCCGACGAGTCGGAAGATCTCATCATAGTAATCCTTTGGAGCTTTGTCCATCAACTCGATCATCCCTTATGGCCAAACATCCATTTATTAAAATTTCTACTTGGATAACTATTGCGAGGAACTTTTCCTCAAAGAGATTAGAGATACACTAATTTAGAAGACCTCTTCTTTCTCCACCTCCTTTGTAACCTTCAATTCAGATAGAATCAAAAACGTTAAGCGCATCTGTCAATAAGTAGCTAATGGTGCTCCCTTCTATATCGGTGATTTCGAAAAACTGAGGAACAAATATAGCATCCGTAAGATAGGAATAAGCCATCACACTATTCTCTGTTTTTCTATTCTCGACCATCATGAGAAATTAATGAATCTTCCTTTAATCTTTCTAACAACGGCTCGAGCTACTATTTCAATAAGGTATTTATTTTAGATGATGAAGACATGGGTAGAGGCGAGAGAAATCATGGTTACATACAAAGTACCCGTAATAGCTGGCGATGGCATCGGTCCTGAAGTAATGACTGAAGGCAAGAAGGTCCTAGATGCCGTTGCTGAAGTGGATGGATTCGATATTGAGTGGATAGAGTATCCTTATGGTGCGGATAACTACCTCTCCAGAGGGGAGTTGATAGATGAAGATGCCCTCAAAGAGCTGAAAAACTACAGATCGATCTACCTTGGTGCCCTTGGAGACCCAAGGGTGGAACCAGGGATCCTTGAACTAGGTATACTTTTGAGGCTTCGCTTCTACTTGGACGAATACATCAACCTTAGACCAATAAAACTTTATGAGGGCGTACCAACCCCTATAAAGAACAAGAAGCCAAACGATATTCAATTCGTAGTTGTAAGGGAGAATACAGAAGACTTCTACATAGGTCTTGGTGGCAATATAAAGAAGGGTAGACACAAGCATGAATTGGATTTGGTCAGAGACATCTTTCACCTTCGCTTCGGTTTGGATATAGATTCTGATGCCGATGAAATCGCCTATCAATTGGGGGTTATAAGTAGGGAGGGAGCTAGGAGAGTTATAGAATACGCTTTTCAATACGCTAAGAGCCATGGGAAGAACAAAGTTACCGCAGTCGATAAAGCTAATGTCTTGACACATATGTACAGTCTTTGGAGACGAGTTTTTGATGAGGTTGCCGAAGGTTACCCTGACATCCAAACAGAATTTGCTTTCGTAGACGCCACGGCCATGTGGTTTGTCAAGAACCCTGAATGGTACGAAGTTATAGTCACACCCAACCTCTTCGGAGACATTCTAACAGACCTCGGTGCTATAATACAAGGTGGATTGGGTGTAGCCCCAGGGGGCAACATCAACCCAAAAGGCACTTCGATGTTCGAACCCATTCATGGTTCTGCACCCAAATACAAGGGAATGAACAAAGCAAATCCAGTTGCAACGATCTTGGCAGGATGTCTTTTGCTAGAAAATTTAGGGCTTGAAAGATCGGCTGTGAAGGTCGAGAAGGCTACGGAAGAAATCTTAAGGGAAGGAAAAGTGAAAACTTATGACCTCGGTGGGAAGTCCAAGACCAGCGAGGTCGGCGAAGCTATAGCTAAGAGAGTGAAAGAATTAACGATATAATAGCATCAAACCCTTGCTCTCTTTAGATTGTTCAATAACCCGCCTATCTCTATCAGTTCTAGAATGAAGTCTGGGAGAACCTGGGCTTGGGAAGATATATTGCGAGTCAAGTTCTTGATATTCCCACTCTTTAAATCAAGACTCAATTGATCACCGTCTTGGACTGAATCCCATAAACTCTCACATTCCAGAACTGGCAGACCAATGTTGATCGCATTCCTATAGAATATGCGAGCAAAGGATTTTGCAATTATACATCTCGTACCAGAATACTTCAGGGCTATGGGTGCCTGTTCTCTGCTTGAACCACAACCAAAGTTCTTTCCAGCAACAACTATTCCATCCTTGCTCTTCTTAATGAAGGAATGGTCTATACCCTCCATAGCATGCTTTGCCAAATCTCTTGGATCGGTCAGAACAAGATATCTGCTTGGGATAATTACGTCTGTATTTATGTCATCACCATACTTTATGGCCTTCCCTATTATATTCAATTTAACCACTTTTAAAGGAAGTTGGGTCTGTAATACGCCCAGTTATGGCAGAGACTGCAGCAGTAGCAGGAGAAGCTAGATAAACTTTTGACTTCGGGCTACCCATCCTCCCTATGAAGTTTCTATTCGTAGTGCTCAAGCAAACCTCCCCTGATGCAAGCATTCCAATATGCCCCCCATAACAGGCTCCACAGGTGGGGTTGGTTACAGTCGCCCCAGAAAGAAGAAAAGTCTCGATCAGACCTTCACGTAAAGCGTCTAGGTATATCTCTTGTGATGCAGGGATTATTATCAACCTAGTTCTATCACTCACAACATTTCCCTTTAATATCTTAGCAACTATGCGCAGATCCTCTATCCTTCCATTCGTGCAAGAGCCTATGAATACTTGATCCAATTCTACTCCTTCCACTTCGGATACGAGTTTTACGTTATCAACGGCACTAGGACATGAGACCAGAGGTTGCAGATCGTCGACAGATAACTCTAAAGTTCTTTCATATTCAGCATCTGGGTCGCTTCTCATGATGGAGAATCGATCATTCTTTCTGCTCTTCATATAAGCCAAAGTCTTCTCGTCAGGCTCGACTATGCCTGCCTTACCACCCACCTCTATAACCATATTACATATAGTCATCCTACCGTCTATACTCATATCCCTTATAGTCGAGCCTTTGAATTCGAGCCCCATATAATTCGCACCGCTGACCCCTAATATCTTTGCTATTTTTAAGAAGAGGTCTTTGGGTACAACGAATTTTCTAAAGTCCCCCCTTACATTCACTTTGATCACTTTCGGGACCTTGAACCACAACCTTCCAGTTGTAAACACTGCAGTCATATCGGTCGAGCCTATGCCAGTAGAAAAGGCTCCTATAGCGCCATAAGTACAAGTATGGGAGTCTGCCCCTACAACTACATCCCCTGGTTTTACATGAGCTTTCTCCATCATTACTTGATGAGAAATTCCGCCTCTTCCAACATCATAGAATGCCCTTATCCCCTGCTCTCTTGCGAACTCCCTCATTATCTTGTGTAATTCGGCGGCTTCCACACTTCCGGCAGGGATCGTATGATCCAAGATCATGACTATCTTTTCTTTGTTCCAAACTTCCTTCGCTCCTACTTCATGGAAGTATTTTATAGTTAGATGTCCAGTTATCTCGTTGACCATCGCACAGTCTATGTTGGCTTCAACTATCTCCCCCGGCAATACATTTTCTCTACCAGATGCTCTGCTCAGGATCTTCTCAATAGCATTCATTTTAACTTATAGCCTTGATCGTCGACTTGATTATAAAATTAGCGCTCCTATACTAATAAAAGTTATATGACTAAGTTTTGTGATCTTTTCCTTTTTATAAGTATCTTATTGATGCCATCTATCAACGCTTCCACACTGGCTATCACCACATCTTCGCCCGCTGCCCTTGCAGATGCCACATTACCATCTTTATCCTCAACTTTTATTATCACTTCAGCAAGGGCATCTGAGCCACCTGTAATAGCCGACAACCTGTACTCCTTCAGTTTTATATTTGCCAATCTATCTGTAATATTCTGAATTGCTTTAACCGCTGAATCGACAGGTCCTACTCCAGTCTCAGCTGCGACGTACTCCTTCCCATCCAGTATGATCTTGACAGATGCTGTGGGGACTACTTTAATCCCCGTCACAACTGCTAGATCGACTAGATCGATGATCTTCTCCTCCTCTGCCGACTTCCTCATCACAAATCTGGATATGGCAGATAAGTCGGTGTCGGTTACGGCCTTCCCTTTATCACCCAAATCCTTCACCCTCTCAACGATTTCTTTTAATTGATCCTTTGTTGGTTGCCAACCCATCTCTTCTAATTTTGCCGCTATACCATGACCACCTGCATGCTTCCCAGCTTGAAGCCACCTTTTTCTACCTACCATCTCTGGCATTATGGGCTCATAGGTCAGGGGCGTAGATAGTATACCATGAACATGTATGCCAGACTCATGACTGAAAGCATTATCGCCTACTATTGCTTTGTTAGCTTGAACGGTTACCCCTGTCAACTCTGAAACTAGTTTAGAAATTTCATAGATCTGCTGAGTGTTTATTCTTGTCTTCCTTCCATATAATGAATGTAATGCCATCACTACTTCTTCCAGTGCTGCATTGCCTGCCCTTTCTCCTAAGCCATTGATGGTTACATGAGCCCTTACTGCACCAGCTTCTATTCCAGCCAAAGTATTCGCTACAGCCATGCCAAAATCGTCATGACAATGTAGACTTATGGGTAGTCTAACTGCTTCTTTGATTTCTCCAACGAGTTGATACATCTTCATGGGTGTTATGATACCAACAGTATCTGGGATATCGATTCTGTCCGCACCTACCCTCTCAACGGCCCTGTAAACTTGTTTAAGAAAATCAAGATCCGATCTCGTAGCATCTTCAGCTGAGAACTCAACTTGAACTCCATGGCTTTTAGCATATTCTACGCCTTCAATGGCTTTTTGTAAAGCTTGCTCCCGAGTCAGCTTTAGCTTGTATTTTAGATGTATATCCGATGTTGCTATGAAGACATGTATGCATCCAACCCCGCAACCAAGGGCAGCATCTATATCCCTTTTATCCACTCTGGCCAATGCGCAGATTTCAGCCTTCAGTCCTTCTTTGACGATAAGTTTGACGCCTTCGATCTCTCCTTTAGAAACTATGGGGAAGCCTGCCTCTATCGTATCTACTCCAAGTTTATCGAGCAGACGGGCGATCTCCAGCTTGTCTTCAGGTGTAAGGGATACTCCTGGGGTCTGTTCCCCGTCTCTCAAAGTTGTATCGAAAATCTTGATGTAGTCTTCACTACTCATTTCTCGATGCTCCACCAACCCTCAATCCAAGTATGATGTCGAAACCTGAATCTTTCATGTTCGTTGCTTGTGCACACCCTTGGTTACCATAACCCATTTCAGCTATTGACTTCTCCCTGTATACCTCTAGGTCGACATCCAAATCGTAATATGTCTTGGCCATTTACTACTCAACCTCTAACCAGTGCAGTTATACCTGTCCTTGCTATCTCTTTGATGCCAAAAGTTGATGCTAAAGTTATAAATGCGTCTATCTTGTCGGGCGATCCTGTAACTTCTACAGTTATCGATCCTGGAGCAACATCGACTACCCTGCTTCTGAAGACATTGGCATAGTTGATGATATCTGATCTGGCCCTCCCATCTGCCACATATAGCTTCACAAGAGCCAACTCCCTCACTACAGTACTCCCTGGGCTTAGGACACTCACCTTTATCACATCTATAAGTTTGGCCAACTGCTTGACCAACTGTTCAACAGTAGCACTGTCCCCCCTTATAGTTATAGTCATCCTCGATAGGTCTTTGCGTTCTGTAGCTCCTACAGAGATACTGTCGATATTGAACCCCCTACATCTAAACATGTTAGAAGCCTTATGAAGGACACCTGGTCTGTTCTCAACAATCGTAGATATTATGTAAGTCCTCTTAACTCTTCCCTCCAACATCATCACCCATATATTGTGTCTTTAAGTCCCTTTCCTGCTGGAACCATAGGAAATACATTTTCTTCAGGGGAGATAGGAACATCTATAACTGTAGTTACTTCGCTCTTTAATGCACCTTTGACGACTTTTGTAAACTCATCAATAGAACCGATACGAAAACCTTGTGCCCCAAAAGCCTCAGCCAATTTTACGAAATCAGGAGCTACTCCTAATTCAACAGCTGAATACCTCCTATTATAGAAAAGCCTTTGCCATTGTGCTACCATGCCCAACATAGAGTTGTTCAAGATCACCACTATAACAGGTATCTTTTCAACAACAGATGTGGCTAGGGAGTTTGCAGTCATCCCAAAGCTACCATCACCAGCTATGTCTATAACGGGTACATCAGGTCTTGCAACTTTCGCTCCTATGGCGGCAGGAAAGCCAAAACCCATCGTTCCAAGTCCTCCCGAGCTTATGAACGTCCTGGGTTCAAATACTTTGAAGTATAACGACGCCCACATCTGGTTCTGACCTACTTCTGTCGTAATTACAGAGTTATTCGGCAAAAGCTCTCTTAACTTCTTTAAGAGCTTTGGTGGCGACAAACCCTTTCCTTGATCGATAATTATACCTTTAAATTCCTCTCTTGTCTGTCGAACCTTCTTCAACCAAGGGCTATCCTCCCTTTTCTCTAGTCGCTTAGCCAACGAATCGTATAACATATCGAAAGTCTTACTTAGATCACCTACGATAGGAACATCTATTGCTTTGTTCTTCCCTATCTCTGAAGGATCTATATCGATATGTATTATCTTTGCATCTGGACAGAACTCATCTAGCTTGCCTGTAGTCCTGTCAGAGAACCTTACCCCTGCAGCCAATATGACGTCCGCCTCCGAAATCAACTTATTCGCTTCAGCTGATCCATGCATCCCTAAAACTCCGAGGGATAGTGGATGGTTCTCAGGAAAGCAACCTTTGGACATGAGGGTTGTTATAACAGGCGCTAACAGAAGCTCAACTATCGCCTGTAATTTCTGCGAAGTATTAGAAAGGATTACCCCGCCCCCAGCCATTATAATGGGTTTTTCCGCCTTTGTAAGTAGATCTATTGCCTTCTTAACCTGAAGTGGATGAGGGGATATGTTGGGGTTATAACCTTGAATTTCGACCTTGTTTGGGAAGACCATATCAGCAGTTTGATTTTGCACATCCTTTGGTATATCTATCAAGACTGGGCCTGGTCTTCCTGTTGATGCTATGTGAAAAGCCATCTTTACAGTCTTTGGAATTTCAGAGGCATATTTTGGTTGGAAGTTATGTTTGGTTATAGGGGTGGTTATCCCTATTATGTCTACCTCTTGGAAGGCATCCCTACCTATCATAGATGTTGGAACTTGACCTGTCATGGCAACTACAGAAGAAGAGTCCATGTAAGCATTTGCTATTCCTGTAACCAGGTTCGTGGCACCAGGTCCTGAAGTTGCCATACAAACTCCTACCCTGCCGCTAGCTCTTGCAAAACCTTCTGCCATATGTGCCACTGATTGTTCGTGTCGCCCAAGTATGTGCCTTATCTTAGAATCAAGAAGCACATCGTAAACTGGAATTATGGCGCCGCCTGGTAAACCGAATATGACCTCTACTTTCTCCTTGTATAGCGCTTCGATAAGAGCCTGAGACCCAGACATTTCAACCATACTAATATCCTCCTAAAACAAGACCTATATGCAAAGAAGCAGACAGGCTTATAGTGCAACTACGGAGGACAAAAGTACTACTATAATGGAGTCTAAGCGAAGAGCTATCCCTTGATATTCAAAGTCGCTTTTACCGTCCTCCATGAACCGTCCTTATAAAGGGGTGAATTATGACTAATAAACATATTGGTTACGAGAAAAGAATATTTTAAATTCAATCGAAATTTATAGAAATCTTATAATAATACTCCTTGCCTCTCTTTACGGTTTACGTCCTATAAAGTTTAATTGGGTAAAGGTTTACAAACAGGCCAATCAAAAGTAACTCTGTGCAAGAATTTGAGAAGTGACGCCATAAAGCTTGGGATAGAAAGGGCCCCCCACAGATCCCTTTTGAAAGCATTAGGAATGACTGATGAAAGCCTTAAGAGGCCATTTGTAGCCATAGTCAATAGTTATACATCTATCGTGCCAGGGCACATTCACTTGAACAAGATAGCGGAAGTTGTCAAATCTGGGATAGAGAGGGGTGGTGGCTTACCCTTTGAATTTAACACCATAGCCATCTGTGATGGGCTGGCCATGGGCCATGAAGGTATGAAGTACTCTCTGCCATCTCGGGAGATCATCACCGATTCTATAGAGCTCATGATTCAAGCCCACCGTTTCGATGGGATGGTGATGTTAACGAATTGTGACAAGATAACTCCAGGGATGCTTATCGCTGCCGCTCGGCTCGACATTCCGTCCATTTTCGTTACTGGTGGGCCTATGCTTGCAGGCTTTTACAAAGGAAAGAAGGTTGGGTTGGTCTCCGTCTTTGAAGCCCTTGGTGGTGTAAACACTGGGAAAATAAGTGAAAATGAACTTAAGGAGTTGGAAGATGTAGCCTGTCCTACTTGTGGCTCTTGTTGTGGTCTATTCACAGCTAACACTATGGCTTGCATGACCGAAACATTGGGTATGTCTTTACCATATTGCGCCACTTCTCTCGCCGTAGACTCATCAAAAATCAGGATTGCCGAAAAATCTGGAGAAAGAATCGTTGAGATGATCTATAATGATCTGAAACCATCCAAGATAATGACTAAGAATGCTTTTCACAATGCTATTGCTGTAGATATGGCTCTGGGAGGTTCAACGAACACCGTTCTACATCTGACAGCTATCGCAAGAGAGGCAGGAATCGATCTCGATCTGTCAGTATTCGATAGGATAGGCAGGAAGGTTCCCCATATCTGTGACATCCATCCCGGAGGATCTTATATGCTTGAAGACCTAGATCGAGCGGGCGGGATTCCTGCTTTAATGAAGAATATGAGTAAATTCTTGCACCTTGAATCCCTAACAGTTACAGGAAAGACCATCAATGAGAACATAAAACATGCTTCAGTCTTAGACGATAAAGTGATTCGATCTATAGAAGAACCTATACACACTGAAGGAGGGATAGCCATCTTAAGAGGTAACCTTGCTCCTAAAGGAGCCGTTATAAAGACTGCAGCCGTTTCAAAGAAAAACTTACAGTTCAAAGGACCTGCGATTATCTTCGACTCTGAAGAGAGTTGCATAAAAGAGATATTTGATGAGGCTATTGAAAAGGGAAGTGTAGTCGTTATCCGTTACGAGGGTCCTAAAGGTGGACCTGGCATGAGGGAGATGCTTTCTCCAACATCGGCTATAGTTGGTATGGGGTTGAGTGAATCTGTTGCCTTGATAACGGATGGTAGGTTCTCTGGAGGGACTAGAGGGCCTTGTATAGGCCATGTCTCACCTGAGGCTGCTGAAGGTGGACCTATAGCTGCTTTAAAGGATGGTGATATGATAGAGATGGATATACCGAAACGCCTCCTCGAAGTCAAGCTATCAAAGGAAGAGATCGATGGGCGTCTAAAAAATTGGAAACCACCCGAACCTAAGATCAAGTCTGGGTATCTATGGAGGTACTCTATGATGGTGAAGTCTGCAGACTTAGGTTGCACATTGGAATAAACATAGAATTGTCCCTTAACCGGATAGCTGAAGAGATTAGAAGATGTAATCTCTGCCCTTTACATGAAAGTAGGAGGAAGGCTGTACCAGGAGAGGGTTCGGACAAGGCTCGATTGATGCTGATAGGCGAAGCGCCAGGATCAGAAGAAGATGAACAAGGAAGACCCTTCGTAGGTAGGGCTGGAAAAATTCTTGATGAAATATTAAAATTTGAAAAACTCCAAAGAAGGGACATTTTCATAACAAGCGTAGTAAAGTGCAGGCCTCCTAACAACCGCCCTCCAAAAGTTAAGGAGAGAAAAACATGTTTGCCTTATCTAAAAAGACAGATAGATGTAATAAAGCCGAAGATCATCTGCCTTTTAGGTATAGTGGCTCTGCAGACCCTTCTTAAAGAAGAATCGGTCACCAAGGTAAGAGGCAAAGTCATAGGAAAAGACGGACAATCGTATTTCTCCACCTACCATCCTGCAGCCGCTCTTTATAATGTTGGTTTGAAGTCTGCAATCTATTCAGATATAAAGGAAATCAAGAAATTACTTGAAAACTCTTACTGATTTTGGGATGAATTGGAGAAGTTGAGACTACTTTTCAAAGTTCACTCTATTTCTTCTTGACCAATCTTTTAAGCTCCTCAGCTTTTGACAGCGATATTAGACCCCTGTATTTCAGATCGTCTATACATTTTTCTGCATACTGACACCAGCTTACGCAGGATTGTGTAGCCTCTAGATGTAGGGTGCGACCACACTTCGAGCATTCAGCTTCTGTCTCATCACTGAAGAACTCGACTTCTTCTCCACAGGCTGGGCAGGTTCTTATTATTATACTTGCAGGTCCAACAAAGTCTCTAACTCCTGGACAATGCTTAAAGCTCAATACTCATCACCTAGGACATCTCCCTCTTTGTGGGCAATAATTCTCGACATGATCGTCGATAATCTTGAATAAAGGCTCCATCGTCTCCCTGTTTAACGAATAGATTCTCTCTTTCCATCTCTTTTCAATGGAGACGAAACGACATCTAACCAGAGACTTCAAATTGTGGGAGATCATACTCTGGTTCTGATCTAGGGTCTGAGATAACTGAGTCACATTTTTCGGCCCCTTCCTCAGTTGTTCTAATATTCCCAGACGAGTTGGATTGGAAAGTGTTAAAAAGAATAGGTGGCAATGCTCGCTCAAGTTGCGTTTCATTCGTCTCGAACCTCATATGAAGAATATTTCATATATTTATAAACCTTGTGGTTGTTGGGCGAGCAGAAAATCTTTTCCCACTCCTTAAAATTCACCTATAAGAATTTATGAAACTCTAGCCTAGGCTTAAATATCGGTTTAAATTATCGGAATTTTAAGCATTTCTTCTGATCGTGAATGATAAAGAAAAATGAGAAA
>JAKLZD010000148.1 GCA_024256245.1 Candidatus Methylarchaceae archaeon HK01M | reverse complement strand
ACTTAAGGGAAGATAATGATCAGTAGACCAGAAACTGCTGAGTGTAGTTATCGAAGTAAATGTAAGATTTCATAAAGAACGTATTTACGGTGGGATTTCAATTTAGTTGATCATATTTTGCTTGAGCTTCAGAGGGTTGGCTTTCTTCTTGCTAAGTATACCACTGCCATAAAGACTGCCGCTGCGACTATGATGGCCGCGGTTATATAAAAACGAGTGTAAATCAAGAGATGAGTGTAGTCAGTCCTCCATTCAGCAACCACTGTACGATGGTCATCCATAACTATCGTGGCAGTTGGGGTTGTTGCGTTTGAGTCTCCACTCCAGTTTCTAAATACCTGTTGGACTATCATCCCTACTGGCGTTTCAACAGAGAAGGTTACATTAGTTCCAGGGACATACCAGCCCGATCCTTGGGGCGAATCATAAGCCGATATGACCTTAAGATGGTAAGGAAGCATGTCGATAGCATTCTTGAAGTGAGAAGAGACATTACTCAAATCTGTACTCAACATTACAAGATCGCTCTCGATGGAGTCTACAGCTGAGCTAATGTCAGCTCCGCTCTCTAAGGCTTCGGAAAATTTGATGAAGGCTCGATCGATAGTTGTGTTTTTGGATCTTCTGACTATGAGAGGATAAGGATTCTTTAAGAGATAGTCATCTGTTAGAGGTTCAAGAGAAGAGATAGCAGAGTTAAGTTCGACTGGTGCACCTCCTTTATACTCAGGCAAAGAATTCAAGACTTCAGCAAGATCGGTTGCACAATAGTCAAGTAAGTTCTTTGACAACGTTACGACCCAGACCAATCCTGACGGAATAGATTTTGTAATGGAAATCAATGATGGAATATCGTTATCGAGATAATTCAGCCAAGAAGTCATCATGGTCTTGAAGTTATTCGGTTGCATGTCATCAGCAAAATCTCTATAGAACTTGTAACCAAGAGACCAACCATAAATGGGATCGTAAATCGAGGGATAGATTCCAGTCAAATTCTCTCCTGGAGAGAGCTTGTCATAAGCCCTTTCTATTATTGCACTTACCAGATCTTCTCCCTCACCGATTTGGGAGAATGTAAAGGCAAAGAAGTATCTATTTTGCCAAGCCTCTTGAAAGGTTGCGATAGGAATCGCGTATATCCCTTCTCCGTTACTTGGAGGACCGTAACTTTCATTATCCCATATCCCGATCCCAGGATCGATTATCGTGACTCCATTCTTATCATACCCTATAGCAACAACTCCCTGGGTAGCTCCTGTTACCCCGAAAAGTCGAAGGATATCGTACTGTTCGGATGGAAGGACTGTTGGATCGAGGCTAAGTAATACAGGATCGTTAGAATCGATCTTGGAAGTCAGCATACCCCATGCGTCGTCCCAGTTGCTTAGAGTTTGACTTTTCACTCCTGGATATGGCGACCCTCCGAATAGAGAGTAAAAAGTCATTTCGAACCCCAAGGAATCGACAAGGGCTTTGTAATCTTCTATCTGACTTTGAGGATCGAAAACTGAAAGATGGAAAATCCAGTCAGGGTCCGACCTGATGTACATCATGCCCCATCCAGCACCAGATAGATCTAGAACACGGTCAAGGTCGACATCTGCTCCATAATATTTTAGGATGCTTGTTAATGAAGCAAAACCACTTAATCCATCGAGCCTTTGCCAGACGTAAGGTACGCCTTCTATCATAGAATCATCTTCATCAGCTGAAACCTTTGGCATAAGGGAGATAGAAGTCACAGATAGTAAGGATAGTACTAAGAAAAATACAACTGCCTTGGACCTGCCTTGTCTCAATTTCCTTCCATTTAGGAGCTGATAGGTCTTCATAATAAACATTTTTTAGATCGAGCTAACTTCTAAAACTTAAGAGCAAGCTGTAACTAATTAAAGATGGAATTAGAATCGGTGAGAAGTTGGACAGGAAGTTAGCCTTTATATCAGCTCTTCTGATTATTTCTTTAGCTTCAAACATATTCTTGTCTGGGTACATTATAATCGAGCATGAGAGGGCGATTAGATCTAATGCTCCAACTCAAAAAGTAGTCTCAGCACCTGAAACAACGATCAAGGCCCCAGCTGTAACGGATGATGATGGAGGTGTAATAATTGAGATAAGCGTAGAGATTCGTGAAGGAAATGGCCAGATACTAGTCAATACAGATCCTTTGATGGGAGTGACCTTTCAAGAGTCTGCCAGAACTGCAGTTCAAGTTACTATAACATTATTAAATCTAGACCTGTCCGAGGCTGATGTAATTTTTAATGTTATTGCATCAGATGCAACAGTTATTGATGGACCAAGTGCAGGTGCTGCCATGACGACTGTAGTCTACTCCGCGATCACGGGTATTGCAATAGATCAAAGTGTTATGATGACGGGGACTATCGGGGCAGATGGTTCGATCGGCAAGGTTGGTAGCATAATGGAAAAGATTGGAGCAAGCTCAAGTATAGGCGTCAAAACTTTTTTGGTTCCTCAAGGTCAGTTGGTACAAACAAATTGGATCAGGAAGGAAGAAGTTATCGATTTATGGATATTCAAATTCGTGAGAGTCTTTTATGAGCCTGAAACTATCGATCTGGTAGAATATGCTTGGGAGAATTTTGGCATAGAACTCATTGAAGTGAAGGATATAGGTCAGGTCTTTGATCTGGTCCT
>JAKLZD010000137.1 GCA_024256245.1 Candidatus Methylarchaceae archaeon HK01M | reverse complement strand
GATAGAAGAAGGTTTATTCTACCTCTTTTATGGAGAGCAAGAAATCCTTGATGCACTCATCCATAGGCTCATAGTTAACTCTATCTTGTCAAGGGAAAAAGGCGGTTTTGAAGCAAGATGCATCTACTTCAACAATACGAACTATTACACAGGAAGAACGATTCTAAATCCATCAGAGATTGGAGGGTTGGCAAAACGTGTGGGCATCGATCCTGAGATGATGTTTACCAACGTATACGTGGTGACGGCCTATAACGAGCAGAGGCAGCTCGTCGTTTCAGAGCAAGTCGCTGAACAGGTGAAGAAAGACCCTGATATTCGATTATTGGCCATCCACAATATAACGCAGTTCTTACATGATTCGAAGAAGCCTGAAGAGACAGGGCGGATTCTAAAGCAAGTGGTAGGCTACGTCTGGAAGGTTGCTTCGAAAAGAGGGATAGCAACTGTCGTGACATCGAATGCTGCACCTACTGGAAGATGTTTTACTCCAAGACCTGTTGGTGGTTCTTTTTTTCGTCATATGGCAAACGTCATCGTTCACGTAAAGACCTTTGAAGATGGACCTACTCCATCGATTAAAGCTACCCTCATCAAGCACCCTTACAAGAAGACACCCGATTCTATTGTTCTACTAGTCTCTAAAGGAGGGATGGATCTGATGGGTAGAATAACTCCTTCGTTTCGCCAGCTTTATGAAAAAACCGTAAATGAACTGAAGACCCTCTATCAAAGTAGCTTGATAGACCTAGGACATAAAGAAGCCTTTGATTTTCTGCTCAAAGAGGCCTGGAATACTGAACAGTCGGCCATGGGCAATTCTAATATACCCACGGTCTTGGATGGATTGAACCTTTCAGCAAATATTCACAACAGAAAGCTGATAGAATTACTGAATCGGAGGCTCAAAGAGAAGGATAGGGTTATTGAAGAGTTGAAGGAAAGGCTTGTAGATCTTGAGGCAAGGATCGTGTCGAAGGTCGGCGAGGCGAAGGATTTGAAAATTGAAAAGTAGAGTCGGATGGATACTCGACGCATATGTAGAAGAAGATGAAGCAGTGATATGGCTTCGCATCGATGATGGCCAAGTCATCAAGCTAAGGGACAGATACCATCCAAGCTTCTACATCCTACCGAAGATTGTAGAGCATGGAAAGCGACTGATATCTTCTCTCCAAGAGGGGCCGAGTATAAGAAATATTGAATGGGCCTATAGGTACACAAACCTCAAGGATAAGAGGAAAAAGAGGCTTCTTCACATTACCTTGGACAGAGTAGATACCTACAAGTATCTAGTAAATAAGCTCAAAGACTCAGGATATGTCGAGGAACTTTTCAATATTGATCTACTTCATGTCCAACAATACATCTATACAAAGCTGGGTGTAGCCCCTACAAGTAAGGTAGATGTTGAATTCAACAAAAACAACTTTTTAATTGGAATCAAGAAGATAGATGATGAGGAAGAGATATCGTCCCCACCTTTTACAGAACTTTATTTCAATATCCACCCATCGAGTTCTGATCTTACTCCCAATCCTAGCTTGGATCCGATAGGCTTGATCGAGGCAAGATATCAAGAAGATGGAATGATCTTTAAAGGCGAAGAGCGCCTCGTCCTAGAAGGTTTTGCTTCTTTTCTTCGAAATAGCGATCCAGACCTTCTCATATGTCCAGAATGTGATGTATTTACCTTTCCATACATCTTCAAACGAACGAAGATTCTAGGTCTAGATTTGCAATTAGGAAGAGAAGATGTCAGACTCGATACTCTATGGAAGCCTTTGCCCTACTGGATAAGGGGCAGGGTCTCATCAGACTACGATCTTTACAGCTGTGGAATGGCTGGACTGGTCGAGAGGTCGAGATTCAGCTACTTGCCTCTTGGCATCGCCGCAAGATGGACGAGTAATAGGATCATCGATAGCAGGAACTGTTATGAGTTGATGAGAAGGGGCTTCGTAATACCTAAGAACACAGGTTACTTTGAGTACATTAGACCCGCCAAGGAGATCATCGAACGTGATAAGGGTGGCATGATAATACCTCCACGTATAGGCATGGTTCATGAGAATGTTGCAGAGCTTGATTATGAGAGCGAGTATCCTAACATCATAGTTCATTATAAAGTAAGCTATGAGACAGTGACGCCTGAGGGCCTTGTTAGAAAGAAAGACCCAATCCTGCCTTATATTACCGAAAGGGCCTTGGAAAGAAGATTGTACTTCAAGAGGTTGAAGAAGTCTTTTCCTCAAGATAGTGTTGAATGGCATTATTGTGAGCAACGCCAGAGTGCCCTTAAACTGATACTTGTATGCCTCTACGGCACTTCAGGCTGCTGCTGGAATAGGTTTGGAAATGTCTTGACCTTTGAGGAGATAAATCGGAGATCTAGGGAGATCATGATAAAGACCAAAGACTTCGTCCAGAGTTTAGGGTATGGACTAATTTATGCAGACACTGACAGTGTCTTCGTAAAGAAGGAGGGAGCTAGGAAGGAAGATTACGAAGAGCTAGCCATGAGGATAAAGGATTGTATGGGTCTGCCCATTTCTTTAGACCATCACTACAAATTCCTAATTTTGCTTCCCTTGGAGTCAGACCCTTATATGAAGATGGAGGCGATGAAGCACTACTTCGGCATGCTTCATAATAGAAAGATCATTGCAAGGGGGATAGAACTTAGGCGTCATGATACTCCAAAGTTAATTAAAGAATTTCAGATCAAGTTGATCCAGGCTCTCCTCGACTGCGGGAATGCAGAAGAAGTTAGAACAGTTGGTTATGGGAGAGCTTTACAACTGGTGAAGGAAACTGTCGAGAGAGTGATGGCAGGTGGAGTACCGATTGAAGATCTTGTTGTCTCTAAGATCCTGAGGAGGCCCATAGCGAAGTATAAGAGTGCATTGCCACATGTTTCAGCTGCTATTCAATTGGTAAGCGGGGGGAAGAAGGTGAAGAAAGGCGAATGTATAGACTTCATCTTTCTGAATGCTAGCCATCATAATCCCCTATGTAGAGTGTTGGCCTATGAATTGGCCAGTTCAAAGGTCAATTATGATAAGGAGAAGTATAGAGATATGGTCTTAGATGCTGCTGAAACTGTTCTGTCCGCATTCGGTTTTTCTCGCAATATGCTGGGTTGGAGATCATCTGCAAGGTCAGGGATGGAAAAGCTACGAGAGAAGAGGTAACGGGAAATTAATAAAATACATTCCTTTATGATCATAAAATGCATCGTAAATGTGTCTCTCTATCAGTTGGTGGGACGTTTGTCTCTGCCCTTTATTTTTTACTACTATTATATCAAGAATTCGAAGAGATGAAATAAAACATTTATTGATTTGATAACTAATGATATGCTCCATAGGTGAAGATCTTGAAAATTAGTGCAAGAAACCAAATAGAAGGTATTGTGAGAGAGGTAGAAGAGGGCATTATAACAGCCACTGTAAAGGTAGAGATTAAAGCTCCAACCGTCGTGACTGCCATTATATCGAAGGAAGCCGTAGAAGACTTAGACATAAATACAGGAGATTGTGTGAAAGTGATTATAAAAGCAACAGAGGTCTTGATAGCTAAAGACTAAAGTCTAAACTTCACAGTCAAAACAAATGTCTCCTAGATTTTTGGGGCGGGTTGATAATAAAGTCCCTACACCCCTTTTATTGGATTACTTTATCTTAATCAACTCTTTGTCTAACGCATCCTTTAGTGATGAGAAGTAATTTTATATCTCTTACAGTTTTTTGAAAGTCAGAAAAAATGACAACTTGTTGATCCATTCAAAATAGGTTTGAATGTCTGATTTAAATTGTTAATTATCGAAACCAGTGTATGGATAATCATTAAATTTGCGAAATTATAGTTTTTATGTTCATCTTTTAATGCTCGCTTCTTTTAAGGCTGGTAAGCTTTGCCAAAGAGCAACAGCTATCATTATGAAGATCATCCAATCTGGTATAAAAATGAACCACTGAAATGTATAAAGTAGACCGAATGTAGTGGCTGTTAAAGAGATAACCCATGCCATCCTAGGAACTTTCTTGTTATATAACCTCCAACCTATGTAAAGGTTCAGAAAGCCTCCAACAAAGAGGAAGAGAGATACCTCTATAAAAGCCCCCCACAACAATATTATAGAGAGAATCAGGTAGGCCCCACCAACCATATGAAGGTATGCCAAAGCACTGAGGGGGGATGATATAGAAGGGACTTTTTCTGAAAGCTTAAAACCACAATTGCCGCAGAAAAAAAACTCTTCTGGATTCTTGAAACCACATCGCTTACATGTGACCAAATCAACTCATCTTATGTTTCGTATATGATTGGTTGGTTTATTTAGACTTTATCGTCCAGATTTATTTGATCTGTCAACATCTAAGTTATTAAGATCGGCAAAGGAAAGCGGTAAAAGATATATTCTTGTTTATGAAATATCCTTTTGAAAGCTGATTTATTGAAGTGATTACGAATGGGAAAGAGAAAAGTCCTAAGTGAAGAGGAATTAAAGGAGCTCACTCTCCCCGGTGACGGACAGTTGTTTGGTAGAGTCATCAAACTTATGGGGGGCGACAATATCATGGTAAAATGCTCTGATGGTAAGACAAGGTTGGGGAGGATTAGAGGAAAACTGAAGAGGAGAATATGGATAAGAGAGAACGATGTTGTGATAATTGCACCATGGGACTTCAACGACGAGAGGGGGGATATACTCTGGAGATATACATTGGCACAAGTGGACTGGTTGAAAGAGAAGAACCACGTTCCAAAGGAACTGTAGCATTGTAAACTGTTAGCACTTGAGATATCATCTTCTCCCATCTTTAGATGTATTATCGATTATGGAATTAGATGATAAGACTGAAAAGAAGCTCTCACGAAGGATATCGAAGTATGAGAAGGAGAGCAGGGTCCTTAGGAAGGACTCTGATGATTATGAGGTTGTAGAAGAAGTTTTCGATAAACGGACTCTGATCGCCCTCCATCACCTTATGAATTCCAAAGTACTAAGATGTTTGAATGGAGTCGTTAGCTCAGGGAAGGAGGCAAGAGTTTATTGGGGGGAGAGGGATGACGGTTCTTCAGTTGCAGTGAAAATTTATCTGACCGTTACAGTCGAGTTCAAGAAAAGATTACCTTACATAATTGGAGACCCACGTTTTAAGAATGTCAAGCGGGGCTCACGTAATATAGTCGAACTTTGGGCGCAAAAAGAGTATAAGAACCTCATGACGGTTTATGATGCCGGTATTCCTGCGCCAAGACCCTTCGCTATCAAAAGAAATGTACTAGTGATGGATTTCATCGGTAACAATGGGAGTCCCGCCCCTCTCCTTAATGAAATCGGTGTGAAACAGAATGACTATAGGAGAGTTATCTCTTTGATTAAGAAGCTTTATAAAGATGCGAATCTAGTTCATGCAGACCTATCAGAGTACAACATCTTCAAGCATGGTAAGCGTCTCATCGTCTTTGACTTTGGCTCCGCTGTCGATGTAAGGCATCCACTTGCTAAAGAGTTTCTTATAAGAGATATAACCAACGTGAATCGTTTCTTTATTAAGTGTGGTTTAAGGGTGGAATCTTTGGAAAGAGTCTTGAAAAGGGTGGTTTATGCTTGAGCTTTCAAAGGACTTTGAAGCTCCCACAAGATCGTATAGGAGTTGTAGTGGGAAAGAGTGGAGCAATAAAGAGCGAGATAGAGCGTAGATGTAGCGTAACCCTATCTATCGATAGCAAGACTGGAGAGGTTACGATCGATTCAGGGAGCGATATTGCACGGTCACAGCCCTTCAAGGCAACAGAGATAGTAACGGCAATAGGAAGGGGCTTCTCGCCTCATAGGGCCTTCAAGCTTTTAGACGAAGAAATCGTTTTGAGTGTGGTCGATCTAAGAGACTATGCAGGCAAGTCCAGTAGCTCTCTGGAGCGCATAAAGGGTAGGATCATAGGACTAGGAGGCAAGGGTAGAAGGACTATAGAGGAGCTCACCGGTACTTATATCTCAGTCTTTGGTCATACTGCAAGTGTTGTAGGTAGGATAGATGAAGTCAGAGCGGCTTTAGAGGCGATAGATATGCTTGCTTCGGGAAGCATCCACAAGACGGTATACAATATGCTTCAGAGAGAGAAGAGAAAAGCCAAAATAGATCGTATGAAACTTTGGGAAGAGTTTTAACTTGATCGACGAACGTATTGAATTCTCCGAAATCTCTCCCAGTGAGTTCTTCTATAGGAATAGAGATCTAGCTGGATTCACTAGCCCTTCTCGTGCATTGTATTCAGCTATCAGAGAACTCTTTGAGAATAGTCTTGATGCATGTGAACTTTATAGCATACTTCCAGACGTCTTTGTCAGGGTAACTCCTTTAGATCCCTATACAACTGATTCAGATCCTAAGGCATACTCTATCAAGGTGCAGGACAATGGCCCTGGCATCCCTCCTAAACATGTTCCAAAGGCTTTTGGTCAAGTCTTCTTCGGCTCAAAATTTCAATTAAAGCAGTCAAGAGGCATGTTCGGCATGGGTGGCACTATGGCGATACTTTATGGTCAGATAACAACTAATAAACCAGTAAGTATAACTACATCGGTCGATGGGGTTCAAGCCTTTAATTTTGACATACTTATTGACATACAAGAGAATGCCCCAATAATTCTGAAGAAGTCTTCTCATCCGGCTGAAGGGTCTACTGGGACTACAGTAAGATTATCCTTGAATGGTGATTACCAAAGAGCATCTCAAAAGGTCAGAGAATACTTTAAGCAGGCAGCCATGGTAACGCCTTACGCCAATATAACATTTGTTGATCCTTATGGGCGCTTAATTATTTATGATAGGGGCTCAAAAAGCATGCCACCCCCGTCGAAAGAGACCTTACCTCATCCTTATGGGATGGATGTTGAAGCCCTTCGTAGATTGATCAGACAATCAAAGGAAGATACCATGGTCAAGTTCATATCAAAAAACTTTCATAGAGTCGGCGATAGAGTCGCACAAAAGTTCCTTGATTATGTTGGTTTCGATCAAAATAGAAACCCAAAGAGCCTATCTAACGATGATATTACAAAGTTCATCAGAGCCCTACATGAGTACGATAATTTCCTACAGCCGGACGCAAGCTGTCTATCTCCACTCGGAAAAAAAAATCTGATAGTCGGTATCGAGAAAGAGTTGGGACCAGAGTTCGTAGCTGTAGCCACCCGCCCCCCCTCCGCTTACTCAGGTTTTCCTTTTATTGTAGAAGTCGGTCTGGCTTATGGGGGAAAGATCACCCCACCAGGTACAAAACTTTTCAGGTTTGCCAATAGAATACCCCTTCTTTATGATGAAGCAAATGATGTCTCATCTAAGGTTATAAATGAGGTAGATT
>JAKLZD010000073.1 GCA_024256245.1 Candidatus Methylarchaceae archaeon HK01M | reverse complement strand
TTAAAAAGGAAGTCTACTAAATAACTTCCACTTCTTTTTACGTAAAGTGAATCCTCTATTTTGCAACAATTATAACATTACTAAACCTCTAAAATCACTCTTAAAAAGCGTTAATTATGCAACAAATGGACTATCCAGAAAGAGGGCAGATATTTCGATAAACATGATGAAACCTTTTTATTAACCTATTGCTTTAGGAGGTCGAAGATCATGTCTGGTAACACTTTGAGAGTTGCAGAGGCCTACCCCAAACATGTAGGAAGAGGGGTTGCGGTGGTCGATCCAAAAATAGTCGAAGAGATGGGTTTGACCTCTGGCGATGTTATAGAGATAGTTGGAAAAAGAAAGACACATGCATTACTTTGGCCTGGCCGTCCAGAAGACTATGGGAAGGGCTTAATCAGAATTGACGGCTATATTCGAAACAATTTAAAAACGGGAATAGATGACAAAGTAACGATCAGAAAGACTGAAGCCAAGACTGCTCAGAAGATAACACTGGCTCCTACAGAACCCTTACGAATAGTCGGTGGAGAAGAGTACCTTCGCCAGATACTGGAGGGGAGGGTAGTCACAAGGGGGGATACTATCGTCATAAACATAATGGGAAGAAGGATAGATCTGGTCGTCACCAATATCAGCCCGATCTCTGATTCAGTCGTCATCGATGTGAATACTCAGGTGACTATAAGCGAGAAGATGGTCAAGGCAGTACCTGAAGCCATCCCAAGAGTAACATATGAAGATATAGGTGGATTGAGACATGAGACTCAAAAGGTGAGGGAGATGGTCGAACTCCCCTTAAAACACCCAGAGATCTTCGAGAGACTCGGCGTAGAAGCCCCCAAAGGGGTCTTGTTACACGGACCACCTGGAACAGGGAAGACTTTGCTTGCAAAGGCAGTTGCCAACGAGACGAATGCCAACTTCTCTTCGATAAGTGGACCCGAGATCATGAGCAAGTTCTATGGAGAGAGTGAAGAGAGGTTAAGGGAGATATTCAAACAAGCCCAAGAAAATGCCCCCAGTATAATCTTCATAGATGAGATCGATTCTCTCGCTCCTAAGAGAGAGGAAGTAACGGGCGATGTCGAGAAACGTGTTGTTTCTCAACTTTTAGCCTTGATGGATGGTTTAGAATCTAGGGGCAAGGTGGTAGTCATAGGAGCAACGAACCGACCAGATGCCCTCGACCCAGCCTTGAGAAGACCAGGCAGGTTCGATAGGGAGATAGAGATCGGCATACCAGATCGTCAAGGTAGGTTGGAGATACTTCAGATTCATACAAGAGGCATGCCCTTGAAAGAGGATGTCCAGCTTGGGAGGCTTGCAGATGTAACTCATGGGTTCGTTGGCGCAGACCTAGAGGCGCTGTGTAAAGAAGCGGCAATGGGAACATTGCGAAGGATTCTCCCAAATATAGACTTAGAACAGACGAGCATACCGGCAGATATACTGAATAAGATCACGGTTACGGCTCAAGATTTCCAAAATGCATTGAAAGAAGTCGAGCCTTCGGCGATGCGTGAAGTGTTGGTAGAAATTCCAATGGTAAAGTGGGGTGATGTAGGAGGGTTGGAGGATGTAAAGCAGGAGTTAAAAGAGGCTGTAGAGTGGCCACTGAAGCATCGTGAAGTCTTTGACTACGCTGATGCAAAACCACCGAAGGGCATTCTTCTGTTTGGTCCCCCTGGAACTGGCAAGACACTTTTAGCAAAAGCAGTGGCAAATGAAAGTGAAGCCAACTTCATCAGTATCAAAGGCCCAGAGTTACTCTCCAAATGGGTAGGTGAGTCAGAAAGAGGTGTTAGAGAAGTCTTCAGGAAGGCAAGGCAGGCAGCACCATGTATAGTTTTCTTCGACGAATTGGATGCAATAACTCCTGTAAGGGGAGGGGGATTTGGTGACTCACATGTTACAGAACGTGTAATAAGCCAGATCTTGACCGAAATTGACGGTTTAGAGGAGTTAAGGGGGGTTGTAATAATAGGTGCGACCAATAGGCCGGATATCATAGACCCTGCCTTGCTAAGGCCTGGAAGGTTCGATAGACTTCTACAAGTGCCCGCGCCAGATCTTGATGCTAGGAAGGCCATACTTGAAATTCATACGAATAAAAAACCACTCGCAAAAGATGTGAATTTGGATAAGCTCGCAGAGTTGACTGATGGTTATACTGGGGCAGATCTCGCAGCTCTATGTAACGTGGCAACGATGTCTGCCATAAGGGAGCATCTTGACAAGTATAAGACTGAAGAGGAGTCAAAAGAGAAGGCCAAAGAGCTTAAAGTTACAATGAAGAACTTTAATGAAGCTTTAGCGAAGGTCAAACCGATTTCTAAGCAAGAGATGGAGATTTATAAGGAAGTATCAAAAAGATTTTCTCCAATCCCTCAAGGATCTGGATCTTAAGCAAATATTAGTATGGATTATCGGTATCATGGTTTTGAAAAAGCATAGGCTTCAACGGTAAGTTAGACCGAACAACTACTAAACAAGGAGACCAGAGCAATTTAAAGTAATATTTCAAGGGTTAAAAGATAGTTCCGAATAGAAGTCTAGACAGTCATTTTCGGAAACCTAAAAAAGAGACAAGGAGTAGACCTTTTTCCGAGTATGCATCCTTTTACTTGGAAGCTATAGAAGATTATATCGATTAATTATTCCTCTTCTTCTCTTCTTCTCCTTTTCCTCTCTTCCACAACCAAATCAGGAAACTCTCTAAGCTTCTCAGCCATGGCTTTTAGACGTTTTTCTACTCGATAATTTACAGTTCCTTCATCAAAGGTTCTATCTGGGTGCCCTGCGCCTGCTTTAACACCCGTAAGGACCTCGATACCTTTATCGATGGTCTTCACAGGATATATGTGGAACTTTCCTTTTCTAACAGCTTCTACCACTTCCTCCTTCAGCATCAGATTCTGAACATTGCTTTCTGGAATTATTACCCCCTGTTCTCCATTGAGGCCCTTAGCCTTACAGACTTCAAAGAAGCCCTCTATCTTCTCATTCACCCCACCGATAGCCTGAACTTCTCCCTTCTGGTTCACAGAGCCAGTAACAGCGATGTTTTGCTTGATGGAGAGGCCTGAAAGAACAGAGAGGAGGGCGTATAGTTCTGTGCTGGAAGCACTATCTCCCTCTATCATTTCATAGCTCTGTTCGAAGACAAGGCGGGCTGAAAGGCTGAGGGGCTTGTCTCGAGCATACTTTTCCGCCAAGTAGCCGCTTAAGATCATGACTCCCTTGGTGTGAATTCGCCCTCCCAGTTTCGCCTCTCGCTCGATGTCGATAAGGCCCTCTCGACCTAAGCCTATGCTGGCAGTAACCCGAGAAGGTCTTCCAAAGGCAAAGTCTCCTAGGCTAATTACTGAGAGGCCGTTCACCTGTCCCACAGCTTCTCCATCAGTATCGATGAGGAGAATATTCCGTTCGATCATTTCTTGGATCTTCTCTTGAATGAGGTTAGAGCGGTAGACCTTCTCTTCGATGGCCCTTTTGATTTGGTCGGAAGTTACATATTTAGAATTCTCTTGAAGGGCGTAGAAGTTGGCTTCTCTCATGATATCGGCAATTTCACTGAACCTTGTGGAGAGCTTTTGCTGATCTTGTGCCAGCCTAGAGCCATACTCAACTATCTTTGCTACTCCTGAAGCGTGAAAGTGTTTCAGTTTATCCTTTCGGGAGATGGTGCAGATGAAAGCCGCGTACTTTCTTATGTTTTCATCTGTTCTGGCCATAGTGGTATCAAAGTCTGCCTTGACCTTAAAGAGTTCTTTAAAGTCCATGTCCGAGAGGTATAGCATATAGTATAGAAGAGGAGTTCCAATAAGAACTACTTTGACGTCCAGGGGGATGGGTTCTGGCCTCAACCCTTTGGTTGTGATGAAACCCAGGCGTTCCCCTGCCTCCTCGATATTGATGCACTCGTTCATCAAAGCCCTCTTCAAGGAGTCGTATGATAAGATATTGCGGAGGACTTCTTCGGCTGGAAGCACAAGATACCCGCCGTTGGCTTTATGTAAGGAGCCTCCACGAATCATGGTGAAGTCTGTGGAAAGGATGCCAAACTGGGCTTCCTTCTCTATCTTTCCGAAAAGGTTTTGATAGGTAGGGTTGAGCTCCATGACCACAGGTGCACCTTTCAATTCAGAGTTATCAGCGATGACATTCACTTCGTACTTTCTGAAGGGAAGTTCCCTCATCCAAGGAACCGGGAAGGGAAGTTGAGGGGGAGCTGTGGTCCCAGTTATAAAGAGATTAATGTTTTCCAATATGTCATTTCTTACTTCTTCAAGGTAGGTTTTAATATCGGGTATATCTTGATATTTCTCTATAAGAGAATCGATGAGATGGCCGAAAGCGTAAAGGGCGACTTCTCGGTTCAATTTTTGGATCTCTTCGTTGATCTTCCTCTCCAACCCTCTAAGCTGCCTGAAGGCGCTTCTCAGTTCTCCCTTCAATTCTTCCATCTTTTTTTGAATTTTATCCCTTGTTTGAGGGGGCAAGGCCATGAGGTCCCTTTCACTTAGTGGTTTACCCTCCATCACTGGAACGGTAAGCAATCCAATGGGTGTACTCTGTAGAACAAAGCCCTCTTTCTGAGCCCGTACGTTAAGTTGAGCCAGAAGCCCTTGCCTTTCCTCTTCAATTCCCTTAGTTATGGCATCCCTTTTTTTGGCATAATCCTCGCTTTCAAAAACCTTAGGCAAAACACTTCGGGATTGATCAATGAAGTTTTTCATATCCCTCTGAAACTCTTTCCCTTGACCCGGGGAAAGTTTTATGGTCTTTGGTACGAAAGGGTTACTAAAGTTGTTTACATAGCACCAGTCATTGGGTATCGGCTTATCCTTGGCCACCTCCTCTAAGAAATTCCTTACTGCCGTCTTTCTACCCGAACCTGGAAGACCTGCAGCATATATGTTGAAACCAAGTTCTTTGATGTCTAAGCCAAACTTAAGAGCTCTTACTGCCCTCTCTTGCCCAACGATCTCTTCAAGGGGCACCATCTCCTCTGTGGTCTCACAACCTATAGATTTAGGGTCGATTTCAACCCTGAGTCTATCGACAAGTAATTCTTTCAACACATAAACACTCTCCTAACTTAAGATCTGGCTACAATTAAAGCAGTACTTCTTCACTTTTATTAAATTTTCTTTAATATTTCATTATATCTATCTACTCCTTATCTCTTTGTATAACTTCTCCCAGACATGGGTTCCATTATATTGACATACATGTTTCGTTATATGTCATATACGGATAATAACTAATAATAATTTAACTCATAGGTAAGATATAAACAAGTGAACATAGTTTATAAATCATAGATTATTATAATTATGATTGATAGTAATAAATGATAATAATATCAAGTAAAACCAAGTTAATAGATGCATATAGTGAAACTGGATTCGAATTAATCGACTATCAACTCCAAAAATTTCAAGCAAGCCTAAAAGATGAGGGAATTGAATCAGATATTGTATACGTTGATCATGAGGAGTCTTTGGAGAAATATAACCAAAATCCCGTTGACCCAGAAAAACCAGATGAGATAAAAGCCCTAATAGATTCCATTCATCAATCTCTTCAACAAGAAATATTGAATGTTCTTATTATTGGAGGGCACCAAATAATACCATTTCATAAGCTTCCAGATCCAACTGGGGACGATTTTTGGATTTATTCAGATAACCCATATGCTTCTACAGATGAAGATTACATTGTTCCGGAGAGACCACTTGGTAGATTTCCTGATGGATCATCAAATGATCCATGTCTCATAATTTCACAGATTAATAACTCGATCAAATATCGAAAAAATAAAGGTTCGGAATTTGGAAAATTTTGCTACACAGCCTTCGTATGGGAGAAGGCTTCAAAAGCAGTTCTTGATTCTGCGAATGTTACAGGACATATGCATCTTATTCTCACCCCACCTTTAAAGCAAGATAGTTTAGATCCTAAATTATTGAATAAAAAATTATATAACTATTTTAATTTACACGGAGGCGAAAATACGCCAAATTGGTACGGTGATGATGGTACAGGGGCATTTCCGGTAGCTTTCACTCCACAAATCACAAATACAAATATTGAGGATATAATAGTATTTACTGAAGCATGTTATGGAGCAAACATCTTAAACAAAAAAATAGATGATGCCATTTCACTCAAATATTTACAAAACAGAGCGATATGTTTTCTTGGATCAACAAAAATTGCCTATGGACCTAGTGAACCTCCCTCCTCAGCTGCTGACTTAATAGGTGTAAAATTCTTTCAAAATCTTGATAATGGACTTTCCTTTGGGGAAGCAGTTATGAAAGCAAAACAAGATTATGCAAAGGAATATATAACTGCAGGCATATTTGACGATGTTGATCAAAAGACACTTCTTGAATTTGTGTTGTTTGCTGATCCGTCATTGAAAAGGAGAGTGGCATAAATGGTGGATGAAAAAAAGATAAATGAGATCAAGAAAATGATAACAGATACTGTAGTCAAAGACTCACCAGAATTTAAGGGAATTGAACCTACCATCAAAATAATTGAACCAGGTGAATTAGTAGTCTCAAAAAAGACTACAGATAAATTAGGTTTGTCAGAAGCAAAAACGAAGAAGGAATATAAATTTTCCTTTCGAAAAAAGGTTATTGCAGAAGATGGAGCAGAAATTCCTATAGTTGTACATGTAACAACCGATGAAAAGGGAAAGATCATCAGGTATACAGGTAACTAAACTACCATATACATTATCTAGAGCCGACACCCCATCGGCTTTGATTATTCCTTCTTATTCTATACTTATATTAAGATGCATTCTTCGTAAGATGCATTCTTCGATCTCATCAGTCCTTTCGATATTATGAACCTAACCATAAGGCGTCCTCAGACTCATTACATTATATCGAAAAGAGATGACTAGAAGATTTTTGGAACCTTCTTTATCGCCGTGATAGCCAGTTTGATGGCATTCTCCGCGTCGTAGAGACTCAGCATGGATACTGAGCTGTGGATGTATCTTGTAGGGATGGATATGACACCGCTCGGGATACCCTCTCTTGTCAAGGCGATTTTCGCCGCATCTGTAGTTCCTGCCGAACCCATTTCTAATTGGTATGGAATCCCTAGCTCTTCCGCTGCATCGACAAGTAACCTTAAAACTTTAGGGTGGGCGATCAAGCCTCTATCCGCAACGACTAGTGAAGGACCCTTTCTCATCTTGATTGGAGCCTCCACATCCTTTACTCCTGGAACACCGCCAGCAAACGTCACGTCCACCGCTATGCCAACGTCTGGATAGAGACCGAAAGCCGCTGTTGTAGCTCCTCTCATCCCAACTTCCTCCTGTATCGTTCCGACAGCGTAAACAGTGCAGTCCACTTTCTCAAGCTTCTCCATGACCTCAGCCAAGACGGCACATCCAACACGATCATCGAAAGCCTTTCCCACAACTACATCCTCCCTCAGCTTGGTGAATCTTATGTCGAAGCTGATCGGGTCTCCAATACGAACTCCCATCTCTCTTGCCTCTTTATCACTACTTGCCCCCAGATCGATGAAAAGTTCGTCTGCTTCAATGACCTTCTTCTTCTCCTCTTCCTTCAGTATATGTGGTGGCTTAGACCCGATGATTCCAGTAAGGGGACCTCCCTCTGTATGAATTAGGACCTTTTGTGCAACAAGAATTCGGTCATCTATCCCGCCAATCTTTGCGAACTGAACAAAACCCACATCTGTTATGTTTTTAACCATCAGTCCAACCTCATCCATGTGAGCTGCCATCATTATGCTCGGCATGTCCTTCCTTCCCCTCCTGACCCCAACGATATTCCCAAGCTTATCCTCTCTTACCTCATCAACGTTGGGCTTCAACAGTTCCTTCATCAGCTCTCGAACCTCCTCCTCCCTCCCAGTCACTCCACAAGCGTTCGAAAGCCTTTCCAAGAGATTCACAAAACTCATGAGACTCCTCCTACTTAGAATATGAGAGAGACCTATATGAAACTAACGCTCCTATTCGTTACTAGTTTCAAGTTACCAAGTGGGTTTCTGCCTTTGTCTTTTTTGCCTTATTGTTGGGATTGACATGAGTTTATTACGCTCAACAAACAGGCTCTATTCAGTGGTATATGATAATATATATCATCTATGATTCATTTGTTTTGGGTGCATTTACCTAAATTGCTTGGTTGAGCTAAACTGCGCAAATCCACCTTTAGGTTACACCTCTGATGGAGAAACGTTTATACTCGAAAGATAGTTCTTACATATAAATGGATACGAAGTACTTCAAGAAACTCAATAGACATGTGCCTAGCCTTGGAATGGGGACGTGGAAGATAGGTGGAGACATGGAGAGGGATGAGAGATACGATGAAGCATGGGTTTCCTCTCTCAAAAAAGGGCTGGAGATCGGTTTAACTTTGATAGACACTGCTGAAATTTATGGTGCAGGCCATGCCGAGGAACTCGTTGGGGAGGCGATAAGAGGCTTTCCA
>JAKLZD010000124.1 GCA_024256245.1 Candidatus Methylarchaceae archaeon HK01M | reverse complement strand
CATATTCGATAACAATCCATCTCGCTTCTGGCAATATAATCCAGCATACCTTCCAAGCCTAAGAGATATCAAAAAAGTCAAGTACTAAAAAGAGCTACGGAAAGATAGGGGAACACTTACGATAATCCCCCATCACAAAATTTCATATTTTTTTTACTATAAAGAGGGACCCCTCTATCGAGGGTTTTTCATATCGAAATCATTTATTTTCCGTTGACTTCGCCCTCTCTAATGTCTGATAAAATTATTGGTAAGAAGGCATCGCTTCCAGCCTCTTCTTAAGGGTCGAGGCCTGCCTCTGGGCTATCAACCCTTGCTCCACAAGGCCATCTATGGCATCTGCCATCTGCTTTTTTGAGCTGTAAGACCCGACCATATCAAATTTCTTCCCTTTCTTGTATATCTCTCCTTCTAAGATAGGGTTGGATTTCAGACGATCTATGAACTTAACTTCGACTATATCCTTGAGCTGACCAGAGTAAGGTCTGAGAAGCTGAGTAAAGAGGCCAGGCATCCATTTTAGAAGAGGACGAGTGCTGGCGGCTTGAAGGAGGCTAGGAGGGTATGCCCTATACCTTCTTTCTCCTTCCGAACTTTCATAACATACAAGGTAGAAAGGTATACATAGAAGCTTTGATTTATCGCCCTTTAACTCTTGAATCGGCAGCTCTTCTATCTGCTCTAAGCTCTCTTTGACACGTTTGCGTATCGCCGATATTTGGCGCCTCAGCCTTACGGCTCTGTTAGAAAGGTCTTTGATCTCTTCCCTTCTCTTCTTGACTTCAAAGTCTCTCTCTATACCTATATCGTCTAACAACTTCATCTTAGACCCTATAAGCTGCGAGTAGGCATCCTCGATAGAGCGCAGTTCTCTATCCCTATCTTCCTCCAAGGTCTTTATAACCGATTTTAATCCCTCCACCTCTGTTTCAATATCCCCCATCTTTGCCGATGTCTCCCTCATTATCTTGTTCCAAAGGGGGATGTACTTCTGCTCTCTCCCTAAAGATTTGGTAGTCTCGACCATATTCTTCAATACTTCATAATCCTTCTTAAGGTACATGAGTAATTTACTATACTCCCCTATCTGCGAGATGAAGAACTCCTTTCGATCCTCGAACCTTGAAAGAACCATCTTGAGCTCAAGCTCTTTCTTGGTCTTGAGTTGCTCTACAGATCTATTGATAAGTTCCGAGGTGACATCCTTCTGACTCCTATATTCATCATCGATGCCCTGTATCTCCTCATCTATCTGTGCCATATGGAAACTCAGCTCTTCATCGAGGACTTGAATGGCTTCTTCGAGCAAAGCCATGTTGTCTTCCAACTCTCCTTTCACTTTATTCAACTCATAGACCACCTTTAACACACTCTTCTGATCGATGTGAAGAGGTAAAGTAAGGACGTTTGAAGAGGGCGTGCTGACGATGCCCACATCATCGATGTAACCAGTTATAGCCAATGCCAGAGGCTTCTCTATAAGTCCCTTTATAGTGTAAACCTTTTCTTCAGAATAAGTAAAAGTTTCATTATGCCTGACGAGCGTATTCTTGAAGATTTCTCTATTGTTACGGGCATCCCTGAGATGCTGTATGAATTCCTCTATTGGAGGAAGTTTGACACCTGTAAGAGAGAAGGAATACAGGTTCATCAAGTCGATCAGTATCCATCTTCCATCAAGGGGATAGGCCCAAATTCCATAGTAAGCTTTAACCATGAGAGAGATACCCTCCTTCTTCTTGCCTATGAACGACCTTCTTAGCTCCCTTTCAGCCATATTGTAGACGATAGCCATCTCAAGGTCTTCACTGATAGGTTTCCTAGTAATGGCTGATAAAGCAAAAGAAGGTATGATGGGTTCTTTTTTGACCCTTTGGTTTTCACTCATGGTTTATTCTCCATATTTGTTATGTACCCTAAGAATTATAATTCCATTTTTTATCTCAAATAATTTTGATTGCAAATCTTATCTTAAATTGAGTAATTATTGGATTAAAAGATTTATGGACTCTATTAATAGAGCCATATTCTATTCTATTTGAAGGGATTTAAAGCTACCATATTAGCATCTGACAAGCATTTAAGGGGAATTATAAGAAAGGGCGCTCTTTTGAAACCAAATATAACATTCTTGTTCCTTTCAGGCATTATAAAATTCTTTATATCAAGTAAAATCCTTCTCTAACCTACTAAAAGATAGTGAAGATCCATCGTTATATGCCTCTTCTTAATGGCTAAAGAAGGAGAGAACCAACTCGAATCATAAAAAAAATTAAAGCAAACTTATTCCCAAAAATGCTACTAAACCCGACACAGCGTATCCCTTTGAAGACAATAGAAATCTTGCCTATATAGGACTGATATGGAATATTCAGGCTATATGATTGGGTGGTTCTATGTGAGATTTCGATGGTGCTCTTAGCCTACTTTTAGGTAATGAGAACTTCTTGTCTGAAGGAATCACTTTTATTTTTAAAGATGTTTTAATCACGTAGTATGGGGTTCCATCTGGATTTTTATAGTTTGTAGCCACTCCTACCCTATCAAGGTCGACCTTTATCTTAGCGATTGCACCATCCTCTAGATTAAACACGACGGTATCGCTACCGACACACTTGTGGT
>JAKLZD010000101.1 GCA_024256245.1 Candidatus Methylarchaceae archaeon HK01M | reverse complement strand
CATACCTGACAGAAACCACTATATCAACGTTATAGAAAACGTCGGGAGGAGGATCGAAGATTTCTCGTCTAAGATAACAGATATGGGCGTCAAACTTAAGATCAACCCTGCAGATGATTATGAGAAGGGCGTATTTTACCTTACTGTGACAGGAACATCGGCTGAATCGGGGGATGATGGCAACACAGGGAGAGGTAATAGGTTAAATGGGCTGATCACACCTATGAGGCCATGCTCTATGGAGGCATCGGCTGGGAAGAACCCCATCAACCATACTGGAAAACTTTTCAATGTACTGGCCCAGAGAATAACAGATAAGATCTACGATGAAGTGAAAGGTATAAAGGAGGTTTATTTACATATGCTCAGTTGCATAGGAAAACCTATCGACCAACCAAAAATGGCTAGAGTTTCTGTTGTATTAGAACAGGGAACGACTTTATCATCTATAGAAAGAGACATCGAATCGATCACAGATGAAGAGATATCAAAGGTTACGACCCTTACGCCACTCATATTAAGTGAGTCTCTCCCATTCTATCTTTAGAAAATCTCTAGTTTTTCACTCCATCCTCGAACATAAAAGGATGCCGACTCGAGTTTACAATCAACTTTGAACTTCTTCTTGAAAAACTTCAGTATATTGAATATATCTCTATCTAAAAGCACAGAAACGTTGGGATGGTCTTTCTCAACGTATTGAGGCCAGTCTATAATCCATACCCTCTCTCCATCATAGAGCACATTATACTCGCTAAGGTCGCTGTTTACAATCCCTTCTACCATGTAAGCTCGCTTAATGTTATCCAATATATCATATAATACCTCTTTGGGCGAATCTAAAACTTCAATATCAGAGAGCATGGGGGCTTCAACTTTCCTCATAAGGACAGCATGCCTCTCCCTTGCTATAGCCTCTGGTACAGAAATGCCTATCGGATGCAACCTTCTTAAAGCATCATACTCTTTTTTTGCGGCTTTCATATTCGTGATGAGCCAACGATGCCCAGCAAGAGTTGAAGTGTATCCACGTTTTCTCCTTACAGCTCTGAAGCTTATCCTTCCTATCCTATAGAACTTTATAGCATATTCTTCTCCAAGATCGTTTATAACTTCGATTACATCAGACTCTTTACCCATCCCTATAGCCTTTCCTAGAGCACTTGCCAGATTTCTTTTGACAAAGGCGTTAAGGGCTATGGCATCTAACCCAGCAGAGACCAATGAGTAACCCTTCCCCTTACCAACAATAAGTTTCATTCCGTTCAGTCTATTAAGCCTGAATTCAACCTCAGCTCTATCAAGACCACTTACTCTGATTATTCGTGCTGGAGGGATTACTTCATAAGAGAAAATCAATCTTTCTAACGCATGAAGGACAATCCAGTCTTTTTCCTCAATTTCAGTTAAAGACTTACCAACTCGGTCTAAAGACGACAATGATCTTACTTTAATTCTTCACTGTTATAAATCGTCCTTTACAATCCTTTTAAGTTCTAGAGGCTACTCTTTTCAACTGCCCCTTGTATATCTCCAATATCTCATTAACTGTGGTTGCATCTTCAGGAGCCTTATCATCCCTAAGCCTACCTGTAAATTTGGGAAATCTTAGGGCAAGACCACTTCCTTTACGAATAGCATTCATACAGCATGTGTGGATAGGGCTTATGGTAATCTCCGAAGCTATCACTTCGATAATTATTTGAGGTACAAACCAGATATCAGCTTCCAATTTTGAATCTACACGAGCATGCATATGGTCGATTTTATAAGGTGCAAGTATCTTTGGAAATTTTTCAAGGCTTTCATCAGTAAAACCAGTTCCGATCTTAGACACACTTCTGAATATATCAACATCTTTGTCGTAAGCTGTAAGTAAAAATGCACCGTATCTGCCAGCTCTACGACCTCGACCATGAAATGCGCCCACTATGACTAGATCAAAAGAATCTCCTAACTCACTTCTATACTCTCTCTTGAGCTTGATCCAGCTGAACTCTCTCGCCCCTGCCCTGTAAATGCCCTTAGTATCCTTTACCATCAGCCCCTCACAACCATTGACTATTGCTTCTTCCAAGAAATTCTCTATCTCTTTTGGATCATCTGAGTAGATACCCGGCACAACCTTAACTCTATCGTCTTGTGTTATGAGCTGTTCTAGTCTCTTCCTTCTTTCTGAGTACGGTTTCTGGGTTAGATCTTCGCCGTCTACATATAATATATCAAAGAAGAACAACGAAACTGGATATGTTTCCATAGCTTTCTTGATTCCATACTTACGCCTTCTGTGCATGAGATCTTGAAACGGTAAGAGCTTCCCTGTGTCGAGATTTACAGCCACACACTCAGCCTCTGCTATGGCCTTATCGGCTTTAAGATTCTTCCTTACAAGGTCTCTGACATCGGGATAATGACCTGTTATATTCTCTAGTCGGCGTGAAAAGAGGGTTACTGAACTGACATCTTTATGTGCTTGGATACGCTCCCCATCTAGCTTGTACTCTGCAGCACATCTTCCCTCCAGCTTTTCTACAATTTCTTGTGCAGTTTCCAATCTCTCAGCTAGCATAGGCCTGATGGGTTTGTTGACCGTTATCTTGAAACGTTTTACACTCTCTAGACCCTCACTGGCTACAGTCTCTGCTATAGCGCCTAGATCGCTAGATAGATTGTAAGATCTCTCGAGAACAGGTCTGTTGCTCTTATCACCTGTGAAAGCAACGGCCAAGGCATCCAAGACTGTGTAGTCTGCAACACCGAGCCTTAGTTTGCCCGTTATAGTCCTGACGATATACTTCGCTTCTTTCGGTGTTGCATTATTGAACAAGCTGGAGATGTGTTTTAACTTTATATCGAGTGAGCCTGGTCCCGATGTCTTCGCTATCTTTTCTAAAGTTTTATATACCGTCTCTACGGTGAGCTGTTCCTCAAAAAGGGTAGCCTGTATGCGGCTCTTCAGAACCTCTTCAGCCGCTGAACCTATGTCCCCTATCTTCTTGTATATTATTCTGATCTTTTCTAAATCCTTACCCGTTGCCAATCCTATAGCCCTTATGGCCAACTTTTCCGCTACTCCTATCTCTACCCCCATATAGTCAGGATAGAGTTTGCCCTGAGTCAGATACACTACCTTGTCTATAAGATCTATATCAGTCTTTTTGAAGAGGTCTACAAGATAATCTATGATCTCCAACCTTTTCGTAGTCCCTTCTATCTTCTCATACGTATCTGCTATAACCGAATATAGCATAGGATAAACCAATAGATTTGAGACCTTATTTTATTAAAACTTAGTGTTATACAAGTTTATATACGAACTGTTCTGCGGGTAAGAAGGGTATTTATTCATTTTACTTCCATTTCGACGATAACAAAGTTACAGATGTTCGAGAGACTGTAAAAGAAATTAAGTTAGTGGATTATTCAAAATTCCAGGATAGTTGGGATTTAATAGAAGATGCTCTTAAGACTACCTAATTCTTAGTGTCAAATGTAAAAAAGGAATAATAATATTGAACAAATAATTGACGCAAATTTTTCCTCTTCTTATTATTAATAAAATCCTTAATAATTGTGGTGATGAGTTCTTATTTTGATTTGACAAAAATAAAAAAAATTATGGGCACTAGCTACTATTGTTGCAAATGGCTACAAGCATGATAAATATTTTCAAATAATTGTTCTATTTCATTTTCAGCCAAACTTGAATAAGCAATTCGCAGCAAATTTTTTAATGCAATAACTCCTGTATCGTATTTCTCTAATAAAGTCTTCCTCACTCTCTCAGCATCCAAACTCATTTTTAATTTGATACACATAAAATATCCAGAATTGTATGGGAAGGATGAAAAATATTTTGAATACTTAGAGTTCTTGAGCACTTCTTGGACTCTCTCAAACCTTGCTTTCAGTAATTCGTACTTTTCCTTCTTCTCAAGTTCATAAGTCGGCGAAGAAAATGCTTTTAGTGCTAAACTCTGAGAGAGGTTAGATACATTTGAGATGCTGCCTCTTATTACTCCTGCTGTTTTAGATTCCAATGCCTGATAAGTTACTTCCCCTATACCTTTTATCGAGTAGGTGATAAATCCTACTCTCAAACCCCAAGCATAATCTTCCTTGGTAATACCATCCAATTTTATTGATAAAATATTTTCATGAAGATTCGCAAATTTTGAAAAAAGAGATTCTTCATATATTCCTTTTTCATATACCAAACCAAAATAAGCATCATCACAGATAGCTAAAATTTCATTTCCTAACTCAGCATTTTCTTTTATTATTTTAATTATTTCATTTACATCTCTTTTGGTAGGAGTATATCCAGTAGGATTATTTGGGAAATTGAATAGGATAATCTTTTTTCCTTTCTCCTCTGATATTTTTTTGTGGAAGCTTTCAGTATCAAATCCGCCTTCTTTAAAGGTATTGTAAGTATCTAATTTACTATTAAAACCATTTTGAAAAATTAATTTGTAATTCCCCCAATATAGGTCGGTTAATATTATCTTTTCCCCAGGATTAACAAATAGATAAGCAGCTGTACTTAATCCCTCTGTTATGCCGTTTGTCACAATAGGAAGACTAATATTTCCTTTCAATGAAGGATTTTTCTTTCTTATGAGTTTTTTCCATACTTTTCTCAATTCTGGTTTACCATAGCTTGGTGCATAGGAAAACACATCTTCAGGATCCAAAAGAACATTTTTAGATATTGATGGAAGTCTCATTGGTGTTCCATCGTCTTCAATTGCTTGGCCGATCGTTGCGTTAATCTTTTTTCCCTTTGCTTCAGATGTTTGAGCCAGTATTCCCCTTTTAGGAAAGAAGATAGTTCTACCTTTTTCTGAAAGTAAATTGTAAATAGTTGGATTTGTTTTCTTGATTATTTCATTTAATTCTTTGGTCTGATTGTACATTTAGATAATATCAAATTTATAAGTAAATATATACTTGTTTCTATTAATTTGATACATTAATTTTTTTACATATAGGACAAATACCTAAAGTAGCAGAAGGATCCTACGTTTTTTTAAACGTCTCCCAAGACATAGGAGGTCTAGTCATATCATCGATCTTCTTCTCCAACCCCCACGGACCTCCCTCTTTCATTGTGTGTTATATAACATGGTGCTATAGATGAAATCGAAAAGCAGTCTCCTAATATTACCGTAAGAGAGATTCGTGGCATATTAAGTAGAACTACGCTAATTACTTTTAGATAGTTGATTGACAAAGGGTTAGTTTTTAAAGCGCGTATTTGAGAGTCTGAATTTCTTCTTGAACTCTAGGTTAACATTAAGAATAAACTAATATTTTTTGATTATTATTTTATTTAAATTATGATGCCTAAATCAAATGATACTATAATCTTGCCCCTTAAAGTGAATTCTGTAAGCTTATGACTCTTGCCCCCGTCTCATATAACTTTGCCCCCTCCCCATTTGCCTTCTTTTCACCTTTTTCTATAATTTGACTATAAGACATTCAATCCAGTAGATCATCTATAGGTATATCTTGGTTTCTTCCATCGGGTAGAGTCCGCCTGATAGATATCGGCAAAGCCTTCGATTCAAGTTCAGCTATAGCAAGAGAAATAGGATCGGTAATGGTAGGGGGGATGGGTATGAATGGAGGTGCACCAAGGGCAAGTTGTAGGGCTCGGGCCCCTATGATCCTAGCCCTTTCGAACCTAGTAAGCTTGGGCGGCCCTATTCTAACTTTTTCGGCAGTAACTTTCTTGGCCTTCTCATCTTTATTTTGAGAGGTTTTTGAGAAGGAAACTATAGCTAATCCCCTAAAACGAAAAAGAACAAAAAGTATTGATAAATAAAGTTTTTGGATATTCTGATCGATAGAAATTTATATGTAAATAAGATCGTCTCTATCATGGAGCCACAGACCTCGGCTTCCAAGTTGAATATCAAAATAGAAGTTCATGGTAAAGGGAAGGCTGAAGGAGAAGTTATCCGTCATCTCGCTCCTATCACATTGAACTCTCTGCTAAGGAAGATGCCACTACAGGGAAGGGCGATAAAATTCAAGAATCGGCTTATTTACGTTGTTCTAGGGATTATCTCTGGTAAGGAAAAGGCGAGAAAGAAGTTTCAGAAAGGGGATATAGGATTCTTATCTTCAAATGGAGCTTTGTGCTTCTTTATTGAGGACTGTGAAGTGGCGATGCCCATTACCTACATAGGTAAGGTAACCTCGGGGCTAGATGTGCTTATAAAGGCAGGAGCAGGAGACGTCATCTCTATCGATATAAGTAGCTGATGTAAGTGCGTGTAATATGTGATAGCTGCCATATCTCCTAGAGTAAGATAATTTTTGTTTAATAATTTCGATCTACTTTTTTCTAAGATGGAAGTTTTAGCATAAATTCTGACTTAGGCAAGATGAACCCATCAGGATTTTTTTACGTCGACGATAGTATAGACGAAGTGCCCACTATATCCGCCAAACTTTTTTAAGATTCCCTTTGATTCTAGATTCCTTAAAAGCGCAGATGCTACTGATGCCTTTATGTTTAAGGCCTTGGCTGTGTTATAAACTGTAACGGCTTTCATGGGCCTAAACATCTTGATGGCTTGTTCTTCATCGATATTTGGCATTGCTATATCTTTCTTCACCTTTTTGACAGGCCCTTTTGTATCTCTGCCCATTTCTTTCTTCCTATCTATAGATCGCGCCTTTTCAACTTTAGAGATCGATCTCTTCTTAACTCCACCCATATCATTCCCCAATTAAATTAAAAAACACTCACAAATAACCTTTCCTTACAGTTCATCTTTATTTATTGATACCACTCTAGACTATCCTCTATGTATTGAACGAAAGAGGAGAAGAAGTCTTTTATCTCATTATTCATGTGCGTTTGAGCGATCAGTTTCTTCGCAATTTCTCCATGCTTTTTCGATTTTTCTTTTGCAACCTTAAGTGCTCCAGTTCTTCTGATAGAATCTTTGATTGATTCAAGTTGTGCTTTTGTGATGTATCCTTTTTGCTCAACATAATTTAGCAGATTGAGTTCATCTTTGTTCGCATTTTGGCGCATGACTATTATGTGAAGTGGTTTCTTCCCAAGGATTATGTCCCTTCCAGGCTTCCTCCCGTACTGATCTTTTGTGGCGAAGGTATCTATGATGTCATCTTGAATATCGAATGAATAACCGATGTTTGTTGCAACCTCCATCAGCAAGTTTATATCGTGTTCAGGGGCGCCTCCAAGAATGGCACCAGTAAGAATGGATGCTTTAAAGAGAGATGTAGCCCTCTTATGAACCATCGCAGACCAATCATTTATATCGGGATCCTTATACTCGAATAGAAGGTCGAGTATCTGGCTCTCATTAACTTCACAGTAACCTTCTACAAGTAAGTTTACGACTTTTTCTATCTTCCCAATAGGGAATCCGGACGTAAGTATACTTTTTAAAGCTAAGCCAAAGATGAGATCACCTCCAAATACAGCAACCCCTTCTCCAAACCTTCTATCGTAAAATTTTGAAAAAATCTTATGAAAAGACTTCTCACCTCTTCTGAAGTTATCCTTGTCCACAAGATCGTCATGTACGAGTATACAATGCCTGTAAAGTTCTATTCCTACACATACATTCAATATATCCTCTTTTATATCGCTGGTATATCCTTTGTAGGATAATAGAGTACTACATGAAGCAAGTCTCTTTCCCTTTCTGAGGGAATACTCGCAGAAGTTCTCATAAACTACTCCTACGAAGGAATGATAGCTCTCTGCCCTCTGAATCAGATCTGAGAAATAACTTTTGAGCCTTTTTTCAATCAGAGAGCCGTAATAGTCTAAAGTTCTCTCCCACCCCATTTGCTACACCCTTTCTATTAGGTAGCCAAGTAGAATAAATATCTAAAGTTCGTAATTGTTTTATGTTACTTAGTTTAAAAGATAAATTCAAATTAAAGATTTAACAATCTATTTGTCTATCTTCCCTACTCTATCTATAGTCTTGTCAATTCCCATTTATCTTATCAAGTAAATAAGGCTCAAGGGTATCCTGCTTTCTTCATAATCTCCTTTACTGAGGAGTATGCTGGAGAAGAGGCTGGTAATTCGAGCAAGGACTTTCCTTTTAAGATAAAATCCTCAACATTCTTATCATAAGCTATTTTACCCAGATACTTCAGATTCGTCCTTCTCTCTACCTCTTCCTCTAGGCTTTCTCGAAATCTATAACCTCCAACAACGTAAAAATTCTCGAAGTCTATCTTCACCTCTCTCGCGATTCTATATGACCTTTTTACATGGTCGAAGGATTTTTTAGAAGGATCGATTATGTCTATTATATCCTCTACTTTCGAGGTCATCTTTCGATTTAAATGTTCAAATCCAGCAGGGGAATCGATAAGCACGTATCTGTAGGTCTTCGTTAATCTTTCTAACGCTCTTTTTAATGCGGCGTCGGGTAGGCAATAGCATCCCTCTATCCATTTTGGCCCAATAGCCATTAAATCAAAATACCCTCCTTCATGTAATCCCTCTTCCCAAATCCTATTCTCTATTCTCTCTGGAGGGGGTACCCCAACTGTTGTGCCTCCTTCCTCCAAAAAAGTTTCTATTATTAATTCAGATATAGTCTTCTTACCCTCTTCGTTTAAATCTAACCCGACCGCTTCTCCAAGATTCTGATCTGGGTCTACGTCCACCAGAAGCAAGGGATGTTCGCCTTTTTCGATAAAATATTTGGTTATAAGGGCGACAAAACTCGTTTTACCCGTCCCCCCTCTACCCATGGAAACGATAGTCTTCATTTACTATATCCCTCTTTTAAGATCGATACCCTCCTTAAAGATCAACGATCTTATTATATCAATTTTTCATATATGAAATTATCCTTTGGAGATCTAATTTTCTCATATCGTCTGAATCTTAGATGGGCATTCTAATCGAATTTAGAATCAGTAGAAATCGCGGTCAAGAAAATCTTTTGTTTAGTCGACAAGAAAATCATCTTCTGAGTATTGGAGTATCGGGACATCTTTAAACGGTTTAATAGATCAAAACAACAGTTATGCCAGAACCAGATAGAGGTGATAAAATAATTGTCAGATACGCCTTTAAAATTAGTGAAGATAGATGATTTGGTCAATGAACCTTATGTGAGAGTTTTATGTTATCCCCAGCCAGATTTGAAGATCGCACTTAAAAGAATCGAAGAACTCAAAAATCTAAAAGTAAAAGGAATCTTGTTCGGAGGCAGAACGAAGATAGGCAGACTAGGTGTTGCTGGAAAGGGTTGTGTAAGTATCGTAGTGAGAGCCGTGACCGAATTCGGTGTGTCGGCCTTAAAGATCAGGAGGATGGATGCGAACAGAGATTCCATGGCTAGAGAGGCTGAGATGCAATTGATAGCCAATTCTGTAGGCGTAGGACCAGAGTTGTTCGGCATAACTGAAAATTTTATTCTAATGACGTTCATCGAAGGCTATTATATCTTGGACTGGATAAAGAGTATAGAAGCGCAAGATATCAGAAGAATTCGTGGCGTCCTTAGAGATATACTAGATCAATGCTACGCCTTGGATAAATTAGGTTTGGATCACGGAGAATTGAGCAACTTGAAGAAGCATTTAATCGTATCTGAAAAGCCTGTATTGATCGACTTTGAGAGCGCCAGTATGAATCGAAGAGTTGCAAATTTAACAAAAGCAACTCAGTACCTGTTTATAGGGGGACCTATGGCTAAGAGATTGAGGGGTGTATTAGGCATAGAAGACGAGAAGTCGATAATAAGTTCGATAAAGAATTATAAAGAGAAGAAGGATGAAGCAGCATATCTGCAACTTCTTTCTAGCCTAAGGCTCAGACGTCATAGATGTTCTTAAATTCAGGGTCTTATTAGGCTAGATATCTGAAAGAGACAATGTAAACTTAATTTCTTTGATTAACTGTACTGTAATGATTATCGTATAGTTCAGAGAAAATTTCTCTTCATTACAAAAACTGTAGTTATTGGATCTTACCATAAAGAATTGAATAAGTGCTATTTTTGTCACATAAGGGTTATTAGTAATAGATCAAAATATGAGTAGAGATGAGTTGCTTGATTTATGGTAGAAAATTTTGAGTATCTTTATCATGACTTTTTGAGGGGCGTGTCTAAAGAGGATCAGGGGCCATGGCTGGAAGGTAGTAAGGAGAAAGAAAAATTGTATATGCTTTTGCATTACGAGCGTTTTAGGCGAATCTTCGAAGAAATACCGATTGGTAAAGCTGATTTGCATATTTTAGATGTGGGAACAACTCCTTTCACGTTCTTCCTTAAGAAAATTCATCCTTATTATGATGTAGCGACTGTAGATTTCTCCGAGTTGTTAAAGAATAGATGTTTGCAGTATGGTGTCGATTTTATCAAATGTGATCTTAACAACGAGGTTTTACCATTTCCCAAGCAATCTTTCGATATCGTGATCTTCAGTGAGGTGCTTGAGCATTTGATAATACATCCAAGATCTGTTTTCATCCAATTGAGACAAATACTGAAGGATAACGGCATGATAGTCTTTACCACCCCGAATCTAGCTGCTCTTCACAAGAGGATACTGCTTTTTCTAGGGCGCCACCCCATGGAGCCTGTGACCAGATATTGGGAACCAAGCATCCATGGTTATGGTCACTTCAGAGAGTACCTAATGAGCGAATGTCTTGATATGTTTAAACTATCTGGATACCACGTAAAGACAAGCCTGTATGAGTCTTATTGGGATTGTTGGAATATTCAAAGGCTTAAGCTAAATAAGAGCAATTATTCTAAATATATGCTGATATCATTTTTACTCAGGTTTTATAACTTTATCGTCAGAATTAGGCCGCCCTTGAGAATGGCGTTATTTATCGTCGCTAAAAAACGGCTTTAATATGATGGCCTTCTGAATTATGTCCTCTGGATAAATTTATTCAGCGATAACCATTCTCTCTCCACCAGTTAAGAAAGTCAGGCTTATGAGAGTCTTCGATCAGTTCGTCATCTATGTCTACATTAATTAATACCATCTCGTCTTTAATGTCTCCGTAAGCCGAGCAATCTACAAGAAAGCTCTCTTCCTCTTCTTCCAGATGGGGTATGAAGTCAAGGATGAGTTTCCTGTCCTCCTCATTAACCTTGGATTTCCTCAGGTTCTTTATGGCATTCTCTAACCTGTGCTGATAATTTTGTATATCCTTGCTCTGAGCACTTATAATATTCCTATAATAAAAAAGAGATTT
>JAKLZD010000064.1 GCA_024256245.1 Candidatus Methylarchaceae archaeon HK01M | reverse complement strand
AAAGGGATATAGATATGATACGAGATGGGCTCTCTCATTCTGAAAGCATAGATTACTATCCTGCTGTAGCCGAATTTGTTTCGCCATACACACTAAAGGTTGGCGATGTTACTATGACATCAAAGATGATTTTTTTATGTACAGGATCTAAGCCCATGATACCTCCAATAAAAGGGCTGGAGAAGGTGAGTTATCACACAAGCGACACAATCCTTAAGATGAAACTACTACCTAAAAGCATTGCTATCGTTGGTGGGGGATATATAGCTACGGAATATGGCCATTTCTTTTCGGCCATGGGATCGAAAGTCACCATAATTGGTAGGAACCCCCAGTTTCTCCCCCAAGAAGAACCGGAAGTATCGGCGTTGGCCAAGAGGGAGTTGGAAAAGCACATAACGATCTTTACCAACTACGAGGTGCGTGAAGCAGAGGAGACATCGATGGGCAAGAAAAGACTTGTAGCTTTCAACAGGGGAAATGGAGAAAAGATGGAAATAACATCAGACGAGATACTGATAGCTGCCGGGAGAGGCCCGAATACAGACATACTTCATCCTGAAAGAGGGGGGATAGAGACAGATGAGAAGGGATGGATCATAGTCGATGAGTATCTGGAGACCTCTCAACCAAATGTCTGGTCTTTTGGTGATGCGAATGGAAGATATCCCTTCAAGCATGTGGCGAACTACGAATCTTTTGTTGCATTCCATAATGCTGTATTGAAAAGAAGGGAGAAGGCAGATTACCATGCCGTGCCCCATGCCGTTTTCACGTATCCCGAGATTGCTAGTTTTGGGCTTAGAGAGAAAGAGGCAATAGAGAAATATGGTAAGGATAAGGTGCTGATCGGAATACGTAGATATCAGGACACTGCCAAAGGAGAGGCCATGGGTGTAAAGTACTACTTTGTCAAAGTTATAGTTGAGGAAGGTACCATGAAGATTCTTGGGGCGCACATAATCGGACCTTATGCCTCTGTTCTCATACAGGAACTCATAAATCTAACCTATACCCCCGAGCGAAGCGCAAAGCCGATAATTGATGGAATGCACATTCATCCTGCCCTAAGTGAGGTAGTAGAGAAAGCATTTTACTCTCTAACGCCACCAGAACAGTACCACCATTTGATCGAGGATCACTATAAACTTCCTATTAGTTGAATGGTCATTATTTAACTCGATCATGTACCGACAAGAATTATTCATATAAATCGGAATAATCTCACAAATTCTAAGTGTTAGAAGTTTATAATGTTAATCACTTATTTTCTAGTGGTAGGTAGCATAATGACTAAAATACCCAATGGCGACCACTCTATAACTCTATTTTTTAACCCTCTTTGGAAAGTCCTCGCTAGTTATTTGACGAGCGTATGCAAAAGATGTGGAAGAAAGAGATTGCTCTCAGTCTTTGACGCCTACTCGTCAAATCGGCACCTTCTTTGTGAAAGCTGCTTAATGGCATCAACAGCTCTAATGCCCTTAATTCGTCTGATGTTCTTCAGTCTTGGAGTTGATGATAGTACAATAAAGCGACTACTGAAAGATTCTCTTATCCGCAAATGCATGTTCAGTGTTGTCAAAGGAATTACCAATTTCGGAATAAAGTATCCACAGCCCACTGGCGCGCCAATAACTATCGTCTGGAACTTCACTAACAGATGCAACCTCAACTGCTTGCACTGCCATCAAGACTCTTCTCCTGAATCTTCTTATCCAGAACTAACGACTCCTCAAGCCTTCAACGTGATAGACAACATGAGCGACTCAGGAGTAGCTATACTGACCTTCTCAGGAGGCGAACCTTTACTACGTAAAGATATTTTCGACGCAATTAAAAGGGCAAACGACAATGGCATGTTATGCACGATTGCATCTAACGGAACTCTTATGACGCCTAAGGTAGCGAAAAAACTCGCTAATATGGGTATTAAACGAGTAGAGATAGGCTTGGACGGTGCAAGGGCTGAAACTCACGATTTCTTGAGAAACAAGCCTGGAAGTTTTGAAGCGACAGTTGAAGGAATTAGAAACTGTGCTGCATTAAGCTTTGATGAGCTGGCCGTCACCATGACCCTGCACTCGAAGAATGTCGATGAATTGGTAGAAACCATGAGTTTAGCAGAAAAACTTGGAGCTACAAGATTCTATCTAAACCGGCTTATACCTGCTGGTCGCGGAGTAGAAGCGTGCTACCTTGATGTGACTCCTCAAGAGAAGATTAAAGCTTTAGAAGCATTGTACAACAAGTTCTACAAGAGTGTAACAGAGGGATCGGATATGCAGTGTTATGCCCGAGGAATGACCTATTACGCTCGCCTCGGCTACGAACGTTCGAAAGGACAAGTCTTTACAGTAAGTGAGGCACTTTCAGGGCACGAAAAGATGTTTCAAGAGAAATTTGGGCTTGAAGTTTCTAAGATTGTGAGAAAGCTTGCAACAGGTTTCGGTGGATGCTCGGCTGGCTTGACCTACGCTGGGCTTACTGCCTCTGGAGACCTGATTCCCTGCGTTCCTGCCCCTATAAAACTGGGTAACCTTCTCGAACAAAGCCTAGAAGAAATCTGGAATCATAATGAATTGTTAAATTATATCAGAAACCGAAAGGCACTAAAAGGTTCTTGTAAAGTATGCGCATACAGCAAGTTATGTGGCGGTTGCAGATACACAGCATACATCACCCATGGAGACTGGCTAGCACCTGATTCTTCTTGTCCTTTCGGTCCAAAATCCTGAATGTTTAAAAATTTTATTCGGCCTTACTTTATCAGGGTTTCATATCTTTTGGAGCCTCTAGAGATGCAATGCGACAGTGATTATACGTGCGATGACTATGACCATACTTCATCGATCCTCTCTATCCTATCTTCAGAGTATATAACCAGAGAATGAAATAACTACCAAAAGTGAATAAAATATGGTCGATTTCTGAAGATATGGAAA
>JAKLZD010000107.1 GCA_024256245.1 Candidatus Methylarchaceae archaeon HK01M | reverse complement strand
GGAGAAAGGTGCGTACCAATCCAAAGCGGAGGTCTTGGCGGAGGAAAAGGCTCAAGGCATAAAGTGTGATGACCTCTTTGGCAGAGAACGAAGTTCTAGAAAGGATTTACACGATTCCTTTAAGGCGAGTTCTAATAACGCCTAGGTATAGGCGAGCGAAGAGAAGCATAAATATAATTAAAGAGTTTGCGATAAGGCATATGAAGTCCTCTGATATAAAAATCTCCCCCGAAGTGAACGAGAAGATATGGGAAAGAGGTATAAAAAACCCTCCCAGAAGGATTACTGTCAAGATGGTGAAAGACGAAGAGGGAACAGTTAAAATCTCTTTACCGATTGAGGAGTAACTCTGCTAAGATTACTTCTGAAATTTCACTATAGCCTTTAAATAATTGAACGTACTTGTGGACTTAAAGATATACGCCGTGAGGCTAGCAGCATCGACCAGTCTATCAACATGACCTATGAGATGACGGCCTTGACCCCTAATTCCCATCATTTAAAGAGCAATGGCTCCGCTCTTTATCAAAGATTTAAAGCCAATAGCCTTCCCCTTGACATAAATCACAATTTTCGATCCGCCTAAAATTATAAAGTGAAAGCACGTTTAAATTCATCCGTTAAAAAGTATGTCTTTTGGTAAAGGGCAATATAGAAGCTTTGACTTTATATAAAATAGATTTTGTACGTTTTTAGCGCATATCTGAATAAAAAAAGATAAAAGTAGACTCGAGAATGAGTGAGATCGAACGGAGGCTGTTAAGCGACTGGCAATCCATCTTCTAGATATATACAGAAACCCGAATATCGGGATCTTCACCAAGTGTAATGACAATTTTCTTTTAATTCCCAAGGGACTGAGTAAAACAAAGACTTCTAAGTTCTCTGCATTTCTAGGCGTAGAACCTGTTGAAACGTCTATAAGTGGCTTAAGGCTGATAGGTCCCCTTGTAGCTATGAACAACAATGGTCTCTTGGTCTCTAGGCTTGCAGAGGACGAAGAGATAAGAGAGATAAAGAGACAGATGGGTTTACCTATAGAGAGGGCACCGACAAAGTACACATCGATAGGGAACCTTATGGCCGTTAACGATAATGGTGCCATAATATCGGAGGTCTTACCTAAACAAGTAGTCAAATTGGTAGCCGATGTCCTAGATGTCCCAGTCGATATAACGAACATAGCAAATTATCACCAAGTCGGCTCGATGGTATTGGCCACAAATATGGGGGGAGTAATTCATCCTCGTGCATCTGAAGATGAGGTTGAGAGGGTTCATAAGATACTTAAAGTCCATGTCGCGCCATCTACCGTCAATAGCGGTGTTCCTTACGTATCCTCAGGCATTATAGCCAATTCAAAGAACGCTATCGTAGGGACTTCCACGAGCGGACCAGAGCTGGCGATGTTAAGCAGAATCCTCAAGGTGTGATCGATGGAGACTTATATTTTTAAATACCAATTCGTAATCAAATTGGTGAATATAATTGAGTGAACAGGAGAAACTTCAATCTTTGGTCTTGGAACTGAGGATGCTTGAAGAAACTTTCAAAGAGATCGATGCACGTGAATCTATTGTAGCTAGCGCGATAATAGAGAGCCGCTCAGCTATAGAAGCGATAAAAGAGTTTCCAAGTGGTGATCCTTCCGAGATTCTCATGCCTATAGGAGGCGGGATATTCTTTGAAGCATCTGCACCTCCTCCAGATAAGTTCTTAATCAACATAGGTGCTGGTGCCGTAGTAGAAAAGACGAAGGAGGAAACAGTGAATTTCTTAGAGGAGAGGATAAAAGAATTAGAGAGGGCTATTCTAACCTTTGAATCACAGAAGGCTGACCTAGTAAATAGGATAAATTCAAACAGAGCTGCTATCAACAGCATTGTAGAAAAGCAGAAAAGAACTTCGATACAATAAGATCGTAAACCTTCGTAATTGAACTGAAAAAGAAGTGAAAAAATGTTCGATAAACTCCGTTCTGCTATAAAAGTGCTGAACAAGGCCATTACAGAGCGTACTCTTGATGAAAAAGAGGCTGGAAAAGTACTTTGGGAGTTCGAGATAGCCCTGATGGAAAGCGATGTAGCCCATGAGGTAGTCGAGGAATTGACCTCAAGGGTAAAGGACGAAGTAGTCGGCATAAAAGTTCAACGTTTTAAGGACTCTGAAGAAGATGTTAGAGAATTCTTGATGAATATGATCGAAGATGTATTTTCAGGGGCAAGTCAAATCGATCTGCTACAGATGATCGAGAAGAAGAAGGCTGTTGGAGAGCCTTTCACAGTCGTATTCTTGGGCATAAATGGTACTGGGAAGACCACTACGATAGCCAAGTTTGCAAATCTACTCAAGAAGGCAGGCTTTTCGGTAATCTTAGCATGCTCGGATACTCATCGTGCTGGTGCAATTGAGCAACTCACTCAACATGCAGAGCGTCTGTCCATAAAAGTTGTTTCACAAAAGTATGGTGCCGATCCAGCAGCCGTAGCTCGTGATGCTGTTTTACATGCAAGATCACGTAAAATAGATGTCGTCCTCATAGATACTGCAGGGAGGATGCAGACTAGTAAGAATTTGATGGAGGAGATGTCGAAGATAATTCGAGTAGTGAACCCTAATCTGAAGATATTCGTTGGCGATGCCTTGGCTGGTAATGACGCTGTATCCCAAGCCAAAGAGTTTCAAGCTTTTACAGACTTCGATGCTACCATACTGACCAAGGTCGATGCCGATGTCAAAGGAGGTGCGGCACTTTCAATCAAATACGTGACCGGCAAGCCGATAATCTACATCGGTACTGGTCAAGGATATGACGATCTAGCCCCCTTTAACATAGATTCTTTCATATCCTCTTTGTTCGAAAGTAAGTAACCCTTTAAGAGAAGAAATCTCTATAAAGAGTAGGATATTCATTCACCATGGTAGCTTTGATGAAAGGTAGATCGATTCTATCACTTCTAGAATTAAATTCACAAGAAGTTCGGAAGGTCCTTGATCTAGCGATAATCTTGAAAAAGGAGACAAAGCAAGGAATCTTGAGACCGATGCTAAAGGGTAAAGTCCTTGCAACGATCTTTCAGAAGCCGAGCACAAGAACAAGGGTGAGCTTCGATGTTGCCATGCTTCAACTTGGGGGGCATGCTCTTAACCTTAGCGTAAGTGAACTACAATTGGGTCGTGGAGAAACGATAGAAGATACTGCAAAAACTCTCTCAAGATACGTAGATGCTATTATGGCAAGAGTTTATGATCATAATGACATAGTTAGATTGGCAAAGGCTTCATCAATCCCCATAATCAATGGGTTAAGTAATTCTTACCATCCTGCTCAGATTTTAGCCGATCTTCAAACCCTTCTTGAAGTAAAGGGAAGATTGAGAGGGCTGAAAGTGGCATGGGTTGGGGATGGGAATAACGTCTGTAACACTTGGCTTATAGGCGCATCTCTGATGGGAATCGACATATCCATCGCAACACCAGTAAAATACAGACCCCTAAAAGAGTCTATGGATAACGCTTTAAGAATAGCAAAAGAGAAAGGATCTAAGATAGAGGTAACGGACGACCCTGAAATCGCTGTCAATGATGCAGATTGTGTGATAACAGACTCGATGGTGTCTATGGGTTTAGATGAAGAAAGGGAAGAAAGGTTAAGGATATTTCTGCCAAAGTATCGAGTCGATGAGGAACTGATGGATAAGGCAGACCCCAATGCCATATTCATGCATTGTCTTCCTGCGAAGAGGGGCGAAGAGGTTGTAGCAGAGATCATAGACGGTCCTCGATCTGTTGTTTGGGATGAGGCTGAAAACAGACTTCACTCCCAAAAGGCTCTTCTGTGCTACCTTCTCTTAGATGAAGAGGAGATTTTAAGGTAACTCTTTAGGAATTTAAGAATTCATACTTTAACTAGTTCGATATTGGCTCTTTTGGCCAATTCAACGATCTTTGCCTTTTCTGCCCCTAAGCCCTTCTTATCAAGGACCGCATAGTCAACTTTCTGTGAGCACTTTTCAACCATCTGGTTCAACACCTGCTCATCTATGAAGGGTAGAGCATATTTTGGAGCTATAGCACCTAGAGCGAATTCCGACTCTATTAAGAGCTCTGTAAACTTCCTAGAGTAATGAGTCCCGCCGAAACCTATCCCGACTTTATAGTCCTTGGGCATAACCTCGATAGTCTCCATCAGAGCCTTTGAAACTACTTCTACAGCTTTTTCATCTCTCCACTCCTTTTCTGTCGAGCCTATCTCTACGAATATGACGGGTTTGGGAAGAGAAGTCGGCCCATGATGCATAGGTTCTGTGACTATCTGGTAGCTCGGAACCGACTCTCTCATCTGCCACAGTCTCCTGATGTATTCCTTATGAAAACTTGGCCAGGTATATGCCAACTCCCTCGGTCTTCCTCCGTAAGAGCTATCATGATAAAAGTTCCCTGGAAAATGGGCAGTAAGACAAGGCATCTTGCTCTCAGATTTATGGCGTGAAACGAATATGTAGACATCTGTTGAAAGTACACCTAAATGATCTGCGAAGATCAAGTCGGGCTTTACCTTGACCAATTTTATATCACCTTTAAAGAAGATAGGAGAGGCATCGAACTCCTCCTTACTTTCTCTGAAATCAAGTTTCTCTATCAGCATATTAGCTATGTTGACGCTTGCTATATCTTTTCTAGAACACACTATGGTGAATCTCCCCATATGGCTTCCTATATGATTGGCAGAAACCATTCTTATAAGATTGGTTGCGCCGCCTAAAAGTTTAAAAAATAAAGCATGTTCATATTATGGAGACCGATTTGGGCGTATTAGATCTTATGAAGTCTATCAGGCAAATGCTCAGACTCACCAAGAAGTCTGATTGGGGCGAGTTCCGACTATACATCAAGCTAACATTAATCGGTGTAGCGGCCATAGGGGCCATAGGGTTCATAATCAAAATAATAGGGTCTGCCTTCAAACTCTTTTTTTAAATTTTAAGAGTTAAACGAAAATGAGTGAAAAGCCAAATTGTAAGATATTCGCTATCAAGACTACAGGAGGTCAAGAAAAGATAGTCGCCAACCTAGTGGCAAACAGAATATCTATGAGAAAACTACCTATATGTTCTATACTCGTTTTAGACTCTATAAAGGGGTATATCCTCTTAGAGGCAGACAATGCACAGATCGTCAACGAGGCAGTATCCAGTCTCAAACATGTTAAAGGTCAAGTTCCGGGCCTAATTCAACATGAAGATATTGAAAAATTTCTCATCACCAAGCCCATAATTAACGAATTGAACGTGGACGATATAGTCGAGATAATCGCTGGCCCTTTCAAGGGCATGAAGGCAAAGATAAACCGCATAGAAGTAGCTCGATCAGAGGCGACTATTATACTGTTAGATGCCCCCTACCAACTCCCCGTCACGATAGATGCAGATTATCTAAAGATTTTATCACATTCGGAGAGTGAAAAAACTTGATCCTTCATCAGATTCATTCATTTATTTTTATATTTGAAAAACCCTTTAAGAATGTCTTATACAGTAATAACTACTTAGTGTTAAAGAGAAGAATCGAAGGAGATAACTTTGGGTGAGAAAAAGGTCGTTAATGCTTTGATAGTAGGTGGGAAGGCAACGGCAGGCCCCCCCTTAGGCCCAGCACTCGGACCTTACGGAGTGAATGTATTAGTCATAGTCAATAAGATAAACGAGACAACAAAGGACTATTCGGGTATGAGGGTCCCTGTCAAGATAACTGTGGATTTAGATACGAAAGAGTTCGATCTCGAAGTTGGCGTTCCTACTACAGCTGCTTTGGTCGTTAAAGAAGCGGGGATTCAAAAGGGCTCAGGTACACCGAATAAAGATTTTGTTGGCAATCTAAGCTTTCAGCAAGTTATCGATATAGCGAAGGCAAAGAAGGAACAATCTTATAGTAAGGATCTGAAATCCTTAATTAGAGAGGTAGTAGGCACATGTATAAGTATGGGGGTATCTGTGGAAGAAAGAGACCCTAGAGAAATACAAAAGGAGATCAGTGAAGGAAAATGGGACAAGGCTTTAGAGGGATGAAAGCTATACTCAAAGCATCTTCTTAAAAAGTAAAAAGGTCATGGCCTTCTACCTATATGGGGATAGCAGACATAATGTAAGGTTAAGTCTCCCACACTATTGGATCAAGGTGGGTGTCTATACCCCATTCTTGAAATTAATGAAACCATTTGATGATCTTTACTTTTACTCTATCCTACTCTTGAATTCACATGTGATTCTGTCAATTCGAATTTCGGCGTTGAAAGATTGTTCGATATCGGATTCGGCAAATTTTTATACAACACCTTCTAACTCCTTTTGGAGCGAATCGAATATGGCATATCTAAGCGATTCTGAAGAGAAGCCCGAAAAAAAAGCAGAAGCACCCGAAACACCGGTACCTAAGGAGGCGAAGCCCGAGAGGAGGGCTCCTTCAAATCATATATACGTTGGGAAGAAACCTGTCATGAGCTACGCCA
>JAKLZD010000085.1 GCA_024256245.1 Candidatus Methylarchaceae archaeon HK01M | reverse complement strand
AACCGAGCCCCATCCAATCTCTACCTTTCTTATCCATCTTATCACCCCACATGTAAAGGGGAAGGGTCATAATATATACATGATGCGTATACAGTGATTATATGTATTTACTATATTTACAAAATGAAAGAATTCATTAGTTTAACCTATCATGATTTTATATCTTTTCTGTGAATCATTTCCTAGTACATGCCAGATAATAGTCAAGGATAACTTCGTGACCACGGCTCTGGAAGAATTGATGATAAGCGTACAGATAAAGCCTAAATTCGAACATGATTGAGCATAGTAAGAAGGTATAAATTATACTCTTGTCCTTCGATTAGTTTAAAATAATAAGTGATAAGTTAATCTGGAGTGAATTTTTTGAGTATTTTCAATCAATCAGTTAAGGTAGTAGAAGGTAAGACTGTTCTTTTAGTACCAAAAGTTTCTATAGGATCCGATTTAATACCCAAGATGCCAGCATTTTATAACATTCAAGCGAAGTTGAATAGAGATCTGTCGATAATTATCTACAAGGCTATGACAAGAAGGTTTTCAGAATACGTCAAGATGGCAGACTCATTGGCAAGTGTGGGAGCAAGGGGTGTAAGAGTAGCTGTTGAAGTGCCTGAAGTGGATAAAGTGTTCATGAACGATCTCAATCCAATAGCTATAGAATATGCAAAGTCATCTGCTGAGATCAATGGAGTATATAACAAATGCTCCTTCTCTATACAAGATGCATGCCATTTTTTGATAGAACACTCCACTCCTAGAGAAAGGTTCGAAATAGTAGATATCGATCCCTTTGGGTCTCCTGCACCCTATCTAGATTGTGCTATAAGGGCAGTTAGAGATGAAGGGATGGTTTCTATAACTGCTACAGATACAGCTGTTTTATGTGGCCTATATCCAAATGTTGCTGCTAGAAAGTACTTTGGCCATTCTCTCAGAACAAAATATTGCCATGAGATAGGGATTAGGCTATTGCTAGGTGCGTTGGCACATTCGGCTATGAGGTTGAATATTGGTATCCATCCAATATTTTCACATAGCACAAGGCATTATATTCGCATTTTTGTTACTATATCTTCAGGGGCGAGTTATGCCGATGAATCTATGGGAAGCTTAGGATATATACTCCATTGCTTTAAATGTGGAAATAGAAGAGCAAGCTTAGTTATAAATGATAACTGTGAAGAGTGTGGGAAAAAGTTTAAAATTGCTGGACCACTCTGGCTAAAAGAGATTCACGATCATAAATTCTTATCATATTCACTAAATATGAACATCGATTTATCCAAAAGGTGTAAAAAGATGATAGAAATGGCTATGGATGAAGTAGAGATGCCTCCTACATATTATATACCTGACAAGATAGCCGACGATCTTCAAGTTGTCACACCAAGCTTAAATAAAATAATGGATTCTATAAAGGCAAGGGGTTTCAAAGCAACTAGGACTGTAATAAATCCAAAAGGGATTAAAACAGATGCGCCATCACCATTGATTGTAGAAGTCATAAGGGAGCTATCAGATAGGTATGATAAGAAAATATAGCGGATTGGAGAAAAGGAAAGTAGAATTCTGTAGTTCATTAGGAGGATTAGTACCTATTAAAATCCTGCTTTGGGCATCTTCATTAAGGATATTTATATAATAACTTGATGGGTAGTCTTAAAGGATCTTTATTTCACATCTTTGCTATAACTTGAAATAAACATACTTACTTTTTCCCAATAATTCTTTGTTCCAGCTCCCTAAGTCGATCTAACTTTAATTCCAGCGCTTCAACTCGGTATTTCCATTTTTCCGTATATTCTAGCTTACCTAAAATATCTCCAATCTCTTCCTTCATATCCATTGGTAAGATTCCATCGACCAATCTCTTCCTTCGTCTTTCAGGATCTCCATCGTCATGATAGGTCTCTCTTAGACCATTTCTGAGCAGGTTTATCAAGACTTTAACCTCACGATCGGTAAAGGTTAACGTAGGCATGATATGTACCAAAAAAGGACCAATTTATAGATTTTTCTAAATCTGAGACTTGACATAACCTTTTTTTTTTTATAAAACCAGATATTTGGGATATCACTCCCTTCTATGAGGATGGGGACACTCTAGAAAATCTAAGCTTTTGATCTTCAGCCTATCGATAGCCTCTATATCAGGGAACCGCTCTATGGCTCTCCTTTCGAAGTGGCCAGAGCTGTCATGGTTACTATCGATGATCTAGCTGCTCCTTTACCTTGCTTCAGCCTCGATTCTCCACTTTGAGTTCCTTTGAGACCTTAAGGCCAGGCTTACTATGTAATGCTCAAACTATCGCTAATTAATATATGTTTTATTTATAATTCGAAGATAGGATTTTTTTTCTTATTAACGATGTCTCTTTTTTTAATATCAACAAAATCCATGTATTATCATCTTTGTATTCTGCCCATTCCACTTCACGCCATGGTCCAAAACTTGGTCTTGATCTTCTAGCATCCAAACATCTTTCTATTGTATAATATCTTCTTTTTGATTCGAGGTAATCTATCAATTTCCAATTGCTCTTAACCCCTTTATCAGAGAAGAACTCTCCATAACCCCTTCTTGGCTTGTTAAGAATAATCACTCTCCCTCCCTTCGCAATATACCTGTGTATCCCATCTAAAACCAATTTGTAATCAACATAATTCAAAACATCACTAAAAAGAGCGATATCGATCTTCTCTTCTAACTCTCTCTCTATTCTTTCTGGACTTACATCTCCTAAACCAATGAACTTTGCAATTCTTCTTTTCTGATCATAACCCATTTCTTTTAATAATTCTTCCATATCTGCTTTAACATACAAGGAGTTGCCTATGATTTCTCCATCCTTCTCTTTGGGCAATCCTATATCTAATAGGATTCTATATTTAGGCTTCAATATTATATTTAATATATCGCTCTTCGGTCTATGCCCACAACCAAGATCGGCAATTACATCGATCTTATCCCTTTCAAAGATCACTTGTGGACAAAGGACTCCAGCAATAAAATCCATTATAGTGTTGCTATGAATATCCACCCAACGGTTCTCCCACTCAAACTTGTACATTAAATATCAATACTACAGTAAGATTCTTTTGTTTTAGTCTGTCATATTTGTGACAGACAACTTTAAATTTTAGCAAGGATGACCTTAATTTGAGTTGACCCACGAGCCAATATCGAAAGCACTTATTGATTTTGGGTTGACAGATAGACAGTTAGAGATCTATCTCTTTCTAGCTAAAGTAGGGTCTTACACCGCATCTCATCTTTCGATTGCATCGAACATTCATAGAACAGAAGTATATCAGATTTTAAAGGAGTTGCAGAAGAAAGGTTTGGTAGAGTCGACCCTTGAATTTCCCAAACGTTTTACCGCTTTGCCCTTTGAGAGGGCACTCGACTTCCTTATTAAATCGAAGAAAGATGAAGTAGAATACTTAGAGAAGGATAAAGATAGACTTCTATCTCTATGGAAGTCCATCGAAGTTAGAAAGCCTGAAACCTCTTCTGAAAAATTTATGCTCCTTAAAGGACGTGACAGGATATATTCGAAGATTTCTCAGATGATCGAAGAGACAGATAATGAATTCTGGATAATAACAACCGCTTTGGGTATCTCACGCTTGGAAACCGTAGGTCTAATCGATGCTATTGTTAAGCGCAATGTCCAGTTTAGAATTCTTACGAGTATTTCTTCAGAGAATATGGCAACTGTTAGAAGAATGCGTTCTGCAATAGAGACACATCCAATGTTGGAAGTAAGACACGTAGAATTTGGAGTAAAACTGTTCCCTCGTATAGTAATAAAAGACGGAGAAGAAGCAATCTTATTCATAACACATAAGGAAGATAGGTCAATAACACGTCGAGAGGACACAGGTTTATGGACAGATTGTAGACCCTTTATAAATACACTTGCAGCTTTCTTCGAAAAGATATGGGTTGATTCGATAGATTGGCACATGAGAATATCTATGATCGAAAGGAGATTGAGATGTGCCATGAGGTCTCCAGCTGTTAATGTCCTATCTTCAGACCCCGTTTCTATCGTTGTCGACAAAATGGTGGAAAATGATATAGGCGCAGTTATCGTGACTAGTGGTCAAAAATATGTAGGAATTATAACTGAAAGTGATATCTTAAAGAGGGTTCTTAAGCCTCAAAGAAATCTGGAAGCAACATACGCAGAGGATATAATGACTTCACCCATCGTAACCATCGAATACGATTATGATCTGACAGATGCACTAAAACTCATGCAAAAAAAGCGTATAAGAAGGTTGGCCATCGCCAAGAATGGAACACTGATAGGTATATTAACAGAGAGGAGAATACTGAACGCCCAAGTCTGCCCTGGTCTGGTAAAGATTTCCATATGACCGCCCCTCACTTTTTGCTCGCAATCCTTGGGAATTTAAAAGATTAGATGATACATATCTGTGTTATGAGTCAAAAGTTCCAATATGAAAAATATGGTACTATCTTTCCGACAAAGGAAGCCTTTATGAAGCATGTTAAGGAAGCCCACAATGCCCATTCTGCAGGCTATTGATGATGGTTGATAAAGACGAAAAAAAGCACTCCTCCCTTCGCCTCATAGCCTTATTTATCGATACATCTGATCATGTAAAGACAGCGTACATGAGCACATGGTCCTTATCGAAGGGCTCCAGAGCTATGATCTGCTCCACTTTAAAGCCTGATCCTTCTAACTTCTTCTCCTCTTCTTTAAAGATTTTAGAAGGCTTTTTCGTTACATCTATGCTCCTTGACTTGACCGCTAAAAGAAGACTGCCTCCTTTCTTCAGGAAATGCTTACAATTTGAGATGGCTATATCCGTCTGATCTGGCTGGGCGATATCGCAATATACTACACCTACATGCCCAAATATAGAGTAATAGTTCTCATGCTTTCTCGCATCTTCTATTATGGGTATCATATTCTTGCGATGTTTTACACACCTCTCCATGAGTTCCCTCGCTACCCTTGGAGAGATCTCTACACAAAAGATCGTTCCCCTTACTCCTAATATATCGGAGATATGGCTCGCTGTAGTGCCCGTCGATGCGCCTAGATAGAGAACTCTGCTACCCTCCTTAAAGGATAGGGTCTTGAGCCCTTTTATTATCGCTGCAGCAAGTTTACTCCTAAAGGGGTCCCATAGTCTATACTCGATGCCTTCTTCAACTATAAGCCTTTCACCGTATACTTTCACCTCCGGAGCAAGATTGACAGTGGCTATCCTCTCTTCACCATCTATCGTCAATCGATGAACACCTTTTAGCCTATCTCCTTCCACCTTTCTTCCCTCTTCTTTTGATTTTCCTCTTCATTTTCTTCTTTGATGGCTCTATATGCTTCTCCACAACATCTTTTAACTTCTTCACCCTCTTCGGCGGCTCACTGTATTTCTCTTTGATCTCCTCCAGCCTAGTCTGAAGTCTTTCCTCGATCTCCATATCTACACTACCTCTGAAGGCATCTACCCTTGCCGCGATGGCTATCTTTGTTGCTATGGAGCGGGCTATCTTTCCCCTCTGCCATTTTGGGGCTGAATGAATGGCTTTATGTTGAAAGATTATACCGTGTTTTGGAGGTTTTGTACCAGTACGCAAAGCCCTAAAGAGCGCCTTCTCTGCACCAAGCACCTGTATCGTGCTGGCAGGTAGCATGGCCAACTTATTCAACCCTCCTGCCTTAGCTATCAGTCTGGCACCTATACTTGCACCTATTACAGATGTTATGTTGGGCGCTATATTACTCATGTTCTTCTCAACATAACTCGAAAGCTTATCCCTGAGAGAATCTAGTCTTATGACTTCCTCAGCTATTGCTGAGACCCTCATCAAGTCATCTTGACCAACTTCTCCTCCCTTAGAACTCTCGGCTGAGACTGATATAGATTCACCTCTCTCTATAGAAAATCCCAACTTTACAAGCTCTTCTCTTTTTATATTCTCCCTGTTACCAAATTTGCTGACCAATCTTACATATGTCTTGGGATCGTCCACAAAAGAGCTGAGCTCAGGGAAGTGCAAACCGTACCACTCTCTTACCCTTGTTGCCAATATGTTCAGGGTCTTCTCCACTTCATCTAAGGCCTGTATCGCCTCTATTATGTGGAGATCGCGCTTTGCTGAAATTTCTCTTAACTTGATTTCAGAGAGAGTAATTGCGAAATCCCTGACCTTGTCCCTTGCATCATCTTCAGATATGGCTAAGCCCGCTTTTACCATCAAACTTAACTTCTTGGGCATGAGTTCATCCATTAGATCATCGATAGTTTCCTCAACTTTAAGCCCTGCCTTACTGAATGCCTCGACTAATTCCGACTCTGATACGATCAGTGTCTCTATCTTTGAACTCGATAAAACCTCCAGGAGTTCTGAGGGTAATTCTCCTCTTTTCAACTGCGCATAACTTTCGACTTGAGCGCTATCGGGATACTTCCAAGTAGAAATGACCTCAAGATTCTCGTCTAAGACAATCGCCCCAACTTCACATATATATAATATGCCCCTCATCTGATTTTGCTATCTCCGGTATATTTGGTACGTTATATAAATGGATACCATAAAAACATTATCAGTAAATTATACCCTAGATTATAAGCAGGCAGACCGTCAAGTTAAAATTAATTAGTCTACTATATGCTCTCTAGGCTACGATTTAATATGATATGCGATGGAATATCCTTCTAATTCGGTCGGTGATAGAAATTAAGATAGATTTCCATGTTCATACACAATGGTCCCACGATGCCTTTGGTGATTTTTCTGAAATCAGCAGATGGGCAAGATTCAAGGGGATAGATGTGGTCGTGGTCACAGATCATGAGAAGGTTACCCTCAGTAAGCCTGAAGTCTTTAACTCTATAAAGTTCATCCCTGGGATCGAAGTTAAAACCATTTATGGACACGTCTTGGGAGTCGACATTCGAGATGCTCTTGACATGGAATTTCTGAGGGTAAACCCCATAGATGCCATACATGAGAGTGGAGGCATAAGCGTCCTGGCCCATCCCTTCGATATAAATCGTGGAAAGAAGCCTCAGAGATCGATGAAGATCGATGCGATAGAAGTTATAAACGCTTCAGTCCTCCTCTTCAACTTCAACTTTAAGCATTCAAGGGCTTATGCAAAGATGCTCGGCCTTCCAGAGACCGCAGGCAGTGATTCACATATGCCACCGACGGTTGGAGATGCCTTTGTAGAAGTTGAAGATACAGACTTTGATGAAGCCATGAGGTCGGTAGTCAAAGGTAGAGGAAGAATCTTCGGTAGACCTACCTCGATGAAGAATAAAATTAAATTAAATCTAATACGTCTAGCTAAACGAAATCAATTTTCGACTATAATTAAATAAAGTTCACCTAAGTAGGAAAAATTCTTTATGGACGCTGTGGCGAGATAACTCTTTGGGAACCATAGATTACGATGGCTATCCATTTAGATTGTACATATTTTGAAAATCAACATTAATACTTGTATCTAAATCATCATCCATTTCAATATCTTGAAGGACATTGGCGATAGGATCATAACCGTCAAACTTTGTACCTCTGAAACCCGAAGCTAGTAAGATGGCCGTTAAACCTTGTCCGCTCATATCACTTATCCCATACTGCACCTCGATAGAACCCTTGCCGAAGAATGATCCGAGTCTTTCTACCGATGTGGCTACCTCTTCTGTTGATATCTTTCCATCACTTATAAGATATAGCATAGCCTTTCTTGCTTGATCTGGTTCAGCGATCTGACATACCGATCTTACTGCTCCAGCTATGACATCTCCAGTTGTAGCAAAGGATTCACAAACGCTTAGGACGGCATAGCCTTCTTCTTTTATATTCTCCGCGAATTTCTTCAAACCAATCCCAATCTCTCTCCCTTTAGGGGGGACTATGAGTTTATTAAGGGCAGTTGAAATCTTATCATTGATAAGTGTAAAGACGTCCAATATGGACTTTTTAGGAGCCATTTCCCTCAAAGAATCGTTGTCGATGACAATTACTGCATCTGACAATTTCCTTATCTGTCTTAAAGCCACTCCTGCGTGGAAGTGCTTGTGCTTTTCGAACTTAAATGGCATGGCTAATATGCTGACTACGGTAGTCTCCATCTCTTTGGCTACTTTTACTAAAAAGGGGGTCAATCCCGACCCTACGCTACCACCTACACCTGAAATTATAAAGACGTACTTGGAGCAAGATAAGATTTCCCTTATTTGATCGATGTAATCTAAAGCTACACCTCTGACGGCTGAAGGCAATCTTGATAAGTTAGAATCTGAAGCAATCAGCAGTTTCTCTCCAAGAGGGGAATAACAGAGGTCTTCTTCATCAGAGCTTATATATACAAACTTCTCTATCGGGATACCGGAGTGATGAAGATGGGCGAGGATACAACAACCAGCAGTCCCTACACCTAAAGCGATTACCCCTGCCCCGTTGGGAAGAGCTTTGACCGCTTTTAATAATGAGAGGGAACGTGTAAATTCCAATTTAATCTAACCTCATCCCCTTATCAACTTCCAAATTAATTTTAGTATGATTAAAATATTAAACTATCAGTAAAATTTTTTAAATCCGACCTATTTTTGATCGCTTTTCATATAGTTTATCTCTAGATGGAAGAGAAAAGTTCCGAAGTGGCTAGTCGACTAAGGCTCAGCAAAAGTTATCCAAACAACTATATATTTTGATGATAGAATAGTTGCCATGAGAAAAAAAGAACCGAATCCCTTTATCCCCGTAGTGATATCGATTCTCGCAGGAATCAGCTGGGCTATTTTTATATTATTACACACGATCTTCTGGTCGATAGAATTCACCCTCTTCCAGAATATCATGATAATCTTAGTCTCCTTAATTATCGTAGGAGGTCTTATCGGCTTGATGTGGGTGGTCTGGAGCTTTAGAGCCGGAAAATCGAGCATCGGCTGATATTCGGTTAGATGAGTAAAGCACACTTCATGGAGTTGACCTTGAGAAAAAATTTCTTCATAAAATCCTTTGGTTGCTCTGCCAATAAGTCTGATGCCGAAGCTATGGCAGGACTTCTTATAGAGGCGGGCTACTCTCTGACAAACTTGCAAGAGGCGGAATACGTATTGGTCAACACTTGTGGAGTGAAGCAACCAACAGAAGATAGGGTAATCTCGACCTTAAAACAACTTTCCTCTTTGAATAAGAAGTTGATAATATCTGGTTGCCTTCCCAGAATAAATTACGAGAAGATTGTGAAAAACGTCCCAAATTTTTCAGCCTTGCTTGACCCAAGATCGATTCATCTGATCGTCGATATAGTGAGGAAGATCGATGAAGGGCAGAACAACCTGTTAGTTTTCTCTGATGCGCCACCAATCAAACCGTTATTACCAAAACATCATCTCAATCCAGTTATAGGCATCATCCAAATAGCCGAGGGCTGCACAATGGCATGCACTTACTGCTGTACAAGGTTCGCAAGGGGTTCGATCTACTGCTACCCAAATTACGAGATAATGAAAGAAGCTCATGGCTTGATAGAGAAGGGATGTAAGGAGATATGGATAACTTCTCAAGACAATGGGATTTACGATTTCGAGGGGATGAAACTACCAGATATTCTTGAAGGTATATGTAAAATTGAAGGGGAATTCTTCATTAGAGTTGGGATGATGAACCCCATACACGTAAAAGGGATACTAAAAGGTTTGATTGAGGCTTTTTTTTATGAGAAGGTCTACAAGTTCCTACATCTTCCTTTACAGTCTGCAAGTGTAAAGGTATTGGAGCTCATGAGAAGGGGTTACACCTCAAAAACCGTGATAGATATAATATGTAAATTCTTAAAAAATTTCCCTTCCTTGACCTTATCTACCGATATAATTGTCGGCTTTCCTACAGAGGACGATGCTGACTTTGAGGCCACGATTAAGTTCATTCAGAAGATCAAGCCCGATATAGTAAACATCTCAAAGTATGGAGCCCGCCCTGGGACAGAAGCTTTGAAATTCAAACAGTTGCCTCATAGACTAGTTATAAGAAGGTGCAAAGAATTGGTTCAAATAGCGAGAGAAGTTTCTTATAAGAAGAATCTGAACTGGCTGGGCTGGGCTGGTAGATGTCTGATCGACGAGAAGGGCAAGAATAATGATACTTGGATAGGAAGAAATTTCGCCTACAAGCCCATAGTTGTTAAGAGCGAGCAGAATATTCTTGGGAGATTTTTAGATGTCGATGTAGTCGAAACGAAGAGCACCTATCTAATTGGTAAGCCAATTTAAAGATCAGATCACTCCTTAATAGGTTGCAAAGGTATGATTTTGGCTTCTATGAGCGATTTGAGCAACCTCCTCGATCTCCCTATTATCTCTATTGCCCTCTCATATATTTCATCTTTAGACATGCTTTTCCTGGCTAGACCAAGCTCTACACCCTTCTCGCCGACTTTGGCTGCCACCTTTGGGTAGACTTCCCATTCTGCCATAGTTGGGATTATATGATCTCTACTTAACCCCTTCTCCTCTGCGCATCTAGCCAGCTCTTCTGCTGCCGAAATAACTATCTCGTCGGTGATGGCTTTGGCTCTTATATCTAGTACTCCTCTGAATACTGCTGGGAATATCAGACTGTTATTTGCTTGATTGGGGAAGTCAGAACGACCAGTTGCCACTATATATGCACCAGCTTCTCTGGCCTCCCATGGCCATATTTCAGGGATCGGGTTTGCTAATGTGAATACGATGGCCTTCCCATTCATTTTAGATATCCATTCTTTCTTTATCACATCTGGACCAGGCCTAGACGCCGCTATTAGAACGTCTGAACTGTCGAAAGCTTTGGTTAAATTACCTGAGACCTTCTCTTTATTAGTCTTTATGACGAGATCATGCTTCCAAGGATGTTCAAGCAGTAATCTATCCATATCCTCCCGCTCTGAGTGAAGAATCCCCTTAGAATCTATCAGGATGAAGTCGCCTGGATCCGCTCCTGCTTCCATTATGAGTCTTGCATTCGCTATGTTCGCTGCACCAACCCCAAAGAATACGATTTTGGTGCCACGGAGCTTACGTTCAGTCAACTTCAGCGAATTAATGAGGCTTGCCAAAATCACACCCGCTGTACCTTGCTGATCATCGTGCCAGATAGGTATCTCCATCTCTTCTCTAAGCTTATCCATTATGTAGAAGCACTTTGGTGAGGATATATCTTCAAGGTTAATGCCCCCAAAGGCTGGTTGCAAGCTCTTGATCACTTCTATCATCTTATCAGGCTCATAGATATCTATTGGAAGTGGAATCGCATCCACACCACCTAGGTACTTGTATATCAGAGCCTTGCCCTCCATCACAGGCATTGCTGCCTCTGGACCTATATCTCCCAGCCCAAGCACTCTGCTTCCATCAGTTATTATGGCTAAGGTGTTCCATCTACATGTATACTCGAATGATAGTTCTCTGCTGCTTTTGATAGCCTCTGAGACTGCAGCCACGCCTGGTGTATACCATATCGAGAAGTCCTTTAGGTCTCGAATTGGAACTTTAGGGGCGACCTCTATCTTACCTCCATAGATTGAAGAGTACTTTAAGGCAAGCCTTGATGCCTCATTTGTAAATGAGTCTTCGCTCATAATTAACCTTGGCTAGGCCGCTTATTAAACATCTTTATTAATACATATCTGATTGTTGTTATACCTGCGCCATATAGAAAAACTTATAATTTTAAATTAGATTAAGATAATTATCTAAAATTTTTTGGTGAAATAAAATCATGACCCTCCAATTTCGCTATCCTATCAAGAAGATCAATGAAGTGGAATATAAAATAAGGATTGATGCAAAAGATGGGATGAAGGTACCGGTAACCATCTATGCAGATGAGACTCTGATAACCAAGATGTTCACAGATAGGACGATAGATCAAGCGGTAAACGTGAGTTACCTGCCAGGAGTCTACAAGCATGTCGTAGTGCTACCAGACGGTCATGAGGGATACGGTTTTCCGATAGGGGGTGTTGCAGCTACCGATGCTGAAACAGGTGTGGTCTCTCCAGGTGGTGTTGGTTACGATATCAACTGTGGAGTTCGCCTTATCCGGACAAATCTGACCGAGAAAGACGTCAGACCTCGACTTGGAGGATTATTGAGCGAGCTATCCAGAGCTATTCCTTCAGGTCTGGGTAGTCGTGGTCAGATCAAGTTGAGTATAGGTCAACTTGATCAAGTGCTTACCGACGGCGTGAAGTGGGCTATCAGGAATGGCTATGGATGGGAAGAGGATATTGAGTTCTGTGAGGAGAATGGCACGATGAAGAATAGCGATCCAAGCAAGGTTTCATCTAGAGCCAAATCGAGAGGGCTATCGCAACTCGGTAGTCTAGGTTCTGGGAACCATTTCACCGAAATACAGTTGGTAGACAAAATCTTCAATGAGAATGCCGCCAATCATTTCGGCTTGACACAAGTTGGGCAGGTCGTTGTACTAGTCCACACAGGTTCGAGAGGCTACGGTCACCAAGTATGTAGCGATTACCTAAAGGTTATGGAATCCGCTGTACGCAAGTACGGTATCTACCTCCCTGACAGGGAGCTTGCATGTGCTCCAAATACATCAAAAGAGGCTGAGGATTATATGAAGGCTATGGCTACCGCTCTGAACTATGCATGGTCGAACCGCCAGATGATCACTCATTGGACTAGAAATGTCTTTGAGAACTTCTTCAAGATGTCAGAGCAAGATCTTGGGATGAAGCTTGTATACGATGTAGCTCATAATATAGCAAAGCTTGAGGAGCACTCGATTAATGGATCGAAGAAGAAAGTGGTTGTGCACAGAAAGGGAGCTACAAGAGCTTTTCCACCCGGCAGTTCTGCTATACCTCGTGCTTATAGGGATGTAGGTCAACCTGCGCTTCTCCCTGGCTCTATGGGCACTGCTAGCTGGCTTCTCCTTGGCACTTCCAAGGCTATGGATTTGAGCTTCGGCTCTACTGCTCACGGCGCTGGCAGAATGATGTCAAGAGCAAAGGCGATAAAGACCTTTCCTGCAAGTGAGATCAAAAAGAACCTCAAGAACAGAGGAATTCTCATCGAAGCGGCTAGTTGGAAGGGTATTGCTGAAGAGGCACCTGGAGCCTACAAGAATGTAGACTCGGTAGCTGAAGTCTCCCATAGATTAGGAATAGCGACAAAAGTGGCACGGCTTATACCTATGGGTGTTGTGAAAGGGTAATGACTTCCTCGGTTTAAAGATAGAGAAGTATTGGAGATAGTGTAACCATATTTTAATCTAAATAAAAATAGAAACGAGACCGGGCAGATACCGTATAAGAAAACAAGTAAAGAAGCTAAAGAACTAATAGATAATTTAGGACATATAAAGAGTAATGGGGAAAGGCTGTATATATAATGTACTTAATGGGAAGAGACCAATAAAAAACTAAGAAAAAGAAGAAGAATCTGTTTTACCATGATTTTTAATAAAATGCTTGGGCATTCATATATGATAATATGATGACGTAAAAGAAGGCTATCGAGACAGACCCATAACCTATCAATGAAGCGATGGCAAATATTGTCAAGCCATATTGTAATACGCTGAATGCTGCGTAGAATTGATAGACGCAAATTATAAGGCTATATAGACCCGTGACCATGACTAGGTATCTGATGTACCTCTTTTCAAATCTTGTCAATAATAAAGCTCCAACAATCAAGTTTGCTATTCCAGGCTCCAGAAGTAGTATTGTCCCTTCACGTAATATGGCAAGTGCAGCCCATACGGCCCCCGTTACTAATAAAAAGAGCCCAAGTATCGTTGGCAACTTATTAAGATGCGCCTTCAAAGCGATATACCCTATTAAGTTAAAAGATTTAACCTTTTTTAATAGATATGCTTTATCATAATATGCCCTTGAATTTAGAGATGTTTATGGAGAGGGAAATAAGCGAGAAGGGAAGGGGGCTGGAAGAAGCACAAGAGCCATCTATCCCTCCTTCACTTCTCGTCTCTGCTACATACGATGGTCAAGCCAAGGTTGCTGTATTGAAGTTCTATGATCCCCACACCCAGACTATTCATCGTTGGTATGATGATACGGGGCATAAGCCATACTGCTACTCTAAGTTGTCGATTGACGATCTTAACGACCTCAAAAGCAGACCCGATGTTCTCGACCTTAAAGTCAAAAAAAAGAAAGACCTCTTAAGAGATACCGACGTTACTTTAACAAAGATCATAGTCGATAACCCTCTTGTAATTGGGGGGTCATCGTCAGAAAAGAGCATAAGAAATGTGATAGATGCATGGGAGGCTGACATAAAGTACTATGAAAACTATCTTTACGATAAAGGTCTGATGGTAGGGGCTTTTTATGAAGAGAAGGATTCAAAGACGGTTCCTGTAGAGTATGAAGTTCCGAAGGTAGCAAAAGAGAGTCTCAAGAAAGTTTTAGATAAATCGGACCCCGATTTCAAATCTCACATATTAGAATGGATCAGACTTTTGAGCCAGCCCCTTCCAAGCATACGCCGTGCATCTTTAGATATAGAGGTTCTACCACCAGCTGAGATGCGCATTCCTGATCCCACAAAAGCAGAATTTCCAGTTCTGGCAGTTTCTATAGTTGGGAGCGATGAAGTCCAAGAAGTATTCTTGCTGAAGAGGGAGGAAATAGAGCTTGGACAGAAAAAAATTGGGGACCATGTAAAGGTCTATTTCTTTGAAGACGAAAAAGAGCTCATTTCATCTGTTTTTAAGCGCATCTTGGATTATCCATTCTTGATCACTTTCAATGGAGATGATTTCGATCTGAACTACTTGTACCATAGAGCAATAAAATTTGCATTCCCTAAGGAGCAGATTCCTATCTTATTGGGCAGGAATGTAGCCTACGTCGACTATGGTGTGCATATCGACCTCTACAAGATCTTTAGAAATAAATCCCTTCAGATTTACGCTTTTGGGAATAGATATATCGAGCACACATTAAATGGGGTGAGCAAGGCTCTTATAAAAGAGTCAAAGATGAAGTTTGAAGGTGCGCTGGGCTCTTTACCACTTTATGAGCTAGCAAAGTACTGCTACAATGATGCTCTTATAACCTACAAACTCACAAACTTCAACGACGACCTACTCATGAAATTATTGCTAGTCATAGCAAGGGTAGCAAAGATGCCAATAGACGA
>JAKLZD010000031.1 GCA_024256245.1 Candidatus Methylarchaceae archaeon HK01M | reverse complement strand
CAGAAGCTAGGTAAAAAACAGATTGAGGCCACCAAGCGGCACATGAAGGAGGAGGGAGAGAATCTTAAAGCAGCGCTTGAAGCAGGCAAATGATGTAATCTGGTTCAAATCCAGCCGCTGCCACTTTGTTTTCTTAAAGTCCTATCGCGGAAGAACGGCGGAGATAGCCTGATGCTGCAAAGGCTATTGGGAGACACTACCCTAATGATGACTAACCGATATTGCCAGGCAGTAGGATGCTATGATGCTATAGAGAATCATAAACTTTATTCTCCGGTGGATAGGCTAATACTTTAAACAAGATATTGTTGGGCAAGTAAGATTTCTACATAGGTTGCAGTTCTGTGGGGAACCTCTCTAGAAAAAGGTCTTTTTAATTGATCGATAGAGCGTGGTGAAAGGCATTATGTATCTTAAATTTTTTATGTTCAGGAAGAGTTTTACCATTCCATACAGCCTTAGCTATTATAGACGATTCAGTTGGAGTGATAGGAAAACGATAGTCATGGTTTCCGATTCCATAACCTATAAAACTTGACTCGATAAGAAAATTGATAGTTTTGCGGATATCTTGTGTCTTTATTTTGGCCTTGATTAGTCGCTCTTTAACCGCCTCTAAATCCATTATTGCGGGTGCCTCGGCAAATTCCAATATGAGATTCTCCATCGAAGGTATATAAGGTTGAGATTCAGCAATGAGTGATCTAAACACGTGTTCAGAGTATTCAGGCATGGCTATATCAAAATCCTGCTTTCCTAAATACTTTGCACGCCTGGAGCGAGCATAATAGAAAGCGCGCTCCATTAAGTATATGATATCTCTTGGTCGCCACACCACATTATCCTTAACGAAAGTTTTCATTTCCTTGGGAGTAAACTCTGGTTCTAGAATTTCAGTCCAATTTATAGGTTCGATATCATAATCAGCTAGGCTATTGCTAATCCTTTTATTAACTATTTCAAACAATTTCTCAAATTTATCCCATAAGAGTAGCTCATACTGCAATTTGTCAGGTTCCTTTGCCTGAGCAAGAACGACCTTGAAAACATCGTTCCTCAAGAAGATAAATATAGATATACCTTTATTAATCTCCCGTTTATTGCAATCTCTAGTGCACATTCTCCAGATATCTCTGGCTGAGCTAATTAACGCTAATAGGATTTCTGCCATAAACTGATAGTTTTCTCCTAGGTACCAATTCGAATCCAACCCATCAAGGACAATGGTGCATTTCTCTGTATTTTCCTGTATATAATTCATAATCATAGTATGAATCTGTCTAATATCGTTCTCATGTAATATTTCCGAAACAGCAATCTCAGTTGCTTTCTCTTTATCGAAGTCTCTAATCAGATCGTTCACTGTCTTTACTAGTCTACTTGTGAAAGACAGTTGGTAAATATCGATTCTATCTTCAACATATTTTCTGATATCCATTTCATTGGTAGAGAAAGTTGCGGCTGCCGGTTTTACTTTTATTCTTTCATAGCAACTCTTAAGTACTTCAGAATAAATCATAAACTTCCACAAACTCTCTAATAGGTAACCTTGCTTTGCTTTGTCCAACTGATGCGCTGTGAACTGAAGAAATTCATTTAGTTGCCATTCTTTCGGTTTTATATTACACACGAGGTTTCTCTTATCGTAAAGAAGTTTATTCATTATCATATAGAAGTTAGCCGTCTTTCCAGAACCCTTCCTCCCAACAAATACCTTGAATTCTGGCTCAAGTGCCATTAAGAATTGTGGAGTTTCGACAAAGTATTTATCTAGTATGATCTCTTCATTCTCAGCTATGTAATCTCCTAAGTCGATGACAGACAAAATATGTTCTTTTAATTCTAACTGCTGTTTCGGTGCAGTAATGTCAGATTCCATGTATCGCCGAAGGCTAAAAATAATATTGCTAATAGGTGATAGAAAATCTCGTGTTGCTTGCGCCGCTCCGCTTGCACTGTTATAAGTTTTCATTATGTCTCGATAATCAATTGGGCGCATAGAAATATTCTCACCAAGTATTAATAATCTTCTCCCTAAAGCGAGGGATATACCCGCTACTAACGCACATTTTGCCCAATGTAGAGCATAACCCTCCATTCTCTCATTACCCAAGTGAACCACGACGGCATAGCATTCTTTTAGCCGTTTGAGATACCATGACATTGGATGAAATGAAACTTCCCTGGGGTCGTCAATAATGATACCTAACTGAGTTGTTAATATTGCCTCTGTTATTCGTAAACTGGCTTCGTTATCCTGTGGACTTTGTAGATATAATAAAGACAATGTCTCTCTAGTCGCATCTTTACCAAGTGGTTCTGGCAAATCAAAATGCGATTCTCGCTCCCATGGCTTTTTCTTTAACATCTTTGAATGAATCGACTTGCTATTCGTAAAACCTGAGTATCCGATTGTTGTTAGAGTATCAAGGCTAGTATAGATTCGATCTTCCTTTGCAACTCCTTCTTCAACCAATGGCCAAATCGCTCTTCCAGCACCAATAGCATAACCATATTCAAACAAGACATTGAAGTTCGTATCAGTTTGATTGAGTACTACACAAGATGATTTTCTTATGCCTTTACAAATCTCACAAAATATTATGTTGCCTTCTATTGGCAAATCTTTCCAATCAATTAATCCAACATTAACTGTGGTATCTTTAGAGAGTAACTCTATAGCACCCTGTATCGCCTCTGCGCTTGGTACAGGACGTGAGGGGTATGCAAAGAATAAACCACTACCCGAAGGATATTCGGTAGGGACAGGACATAGGCCCTCTTTATATTGACAATACACTGAGTTTTTATCTAATTCCATTCAAACTATGTATCCTAATATGAATTGTATCACATGTATTCTTCCTATTTAAACTTCTTCAAATGAGGCAGGAGTAACCAACATCTTCTGAGGATTCCTTAGAAATTGACAAGGCCATCCGTGGTATAAAGATAAAGTTAAATGAACCAAGGGACTGAAAGACCGATGCTCTTTAGGTCGGTAAAGTTTGAGGATAGCCTTAAGCTCTATACCTCTATAATGGACTGGCTCAGGACATACCAAGATAAATTCTGAGTTTCAAATTCGAACCTGTTTCGCCCAGGGCAAGGATAGACTCCCGCGCTAAATCACATTCACCTTCAGGGCAAAGGATTTCGCCTCTCCTCAGGGCAAACTCCGCGCGACGATCGGCTGGTTCAGGCGAGATTCCGAAGCCTAAGAGAAAAACTTCATCTCCTCGCAATGACAGGAGG
>JAKLZD010000159.1 GCA_024256245.1 Candidatus Methylarchaceae archaeon HK01M | reverse complement strand
TTGGCCTTTAGCATAATGTTTGGTCTATTGTATGGATTGATGATAGGCGTTTTATAATAAAAAATTGAATAGAAGGTCCAATTTAAGATGGATATAGTTCCAGATTATATTCTCTTTACCCACGATAGAAATTTCAAGGCTTCCTATGCGCATCACACCGGATAGGTCTTCCAAGAAGTTGTAGCATCCTTAAGGTATCTCTTCTTATCAAATTCGACCTTTATGATAACATCCACTCGCTCATCCGACTCAACTCTCAATATTAATTTGACTAAAGAATATGCTAATCATAAATACTTGTACATCTAATAGATTATTGTAATTTGAATTGAGTACAAAAGAGAAGCCCATGTTGCCCTTTGCGTTATCCCTTACAGCAGGAATCTTGATCTTAATTGGAGGAACGACGGGGTGGATATGGATGTCCGGTGGATTAGAACACTGGGGGCACATGCCCTTCGGGATGATGGATGACTGGGAGCATAGTTGGGAGGATACGATGCATGGGATTGGCTTTACAGATGCATCATTCATGGTCTTCTCCATAATAGGACTATCTTCTGGAATCCTTATCTTGTTAGGTTCGAGTATGCTTTACGCCAGACCTAAAGAGCATGTAGCATGGGGAATCGTCATAGTAATCTTTTCGGCTCTAAGCCTTTTCGGCATGGGCGGTTTCATCTTGGGTGCTGCTTTAGGATTGGCTGGAGGCATATTGGCTATCATATGGAGGCCATCCTAATTAAACAGAAATGCCCGAAAAATTCAACTTCCCAACACCCAACCGATTCATTAAACTACTGTATTCTATCGGTTTTGGACCTCTCATAGGTAAGATGGTACTCCTGCTAAAGACAAAAGGCCGAAAAACAGGCCTCCCACGTGTCACACCTCTCCAGTACGAGGAAATAGAAGGCCTCTACTACGTTGGCTCGATGCGGGGTTCAAAATCAGACTGGTTCCGCAACGTAATCAATAACCCCTACGTTGAAGTACGTGTAGGATCCAAGCAGTTCGAGGGGATGGCTGAGCCCATCAGCGACACCTCACGCATTGCAGACTTTTTAGAACTCCGCATAAGAAGACACCCCAAAGTAATGGGTATGATATTTCAAATAGAAGGACTCCCCTCGAAACCCAAACGCGATCAACTAGAAACCTACGCAAAAAATTTATCCATGGTAATTATTCGCCCTAAAGGTTAAGGCGTGCACTATAGAAATATAATACTTTAAAACGGATAATTAAAACAAACGGTGAGAAAATCTGGAAAAGAAGAAGGTAATAATCATTGGCGCAGGAATAGCTGGTCTATCTGCTGGCAATTATTTGCAGATGAATGGGTATGATACCGAAATCTTCGAGCTTCACACTAAACCGGGTGGTTTATGTACGGGATGGAGAAGAAAGGGTTACACTATCGACGGTTGCGTTCATTGGTTGGTGGGTTCTAGTCCTTCTGTTAATTACTATAAATTTTGGAATGAACTAATCGATATGAAAGAGTTGAAGATCGTAGATTATGAGGAATATTGTTCGCTTGAAGATGAAGAAGGTAAACGTTTGAGAGCATTCGCAAATGTTGATAGATTAGAGAAAGAAATGAAAGATATCGCTCCTGAAGATGCAAAAGCTATTGATGAATTCATTAATGGAGTTAAAACCTTCATTCATTTTGAACCGCCGATAGAAAAAGCCCCAGAAGTGATGAACTTCTTTGATAAGATTAAGATGATCTTTAAGATATTACCAAAGATGAGAAGTCTCAAAAAATGGATTAGTTTGAATAATGAAGATTATGCCCATAAATTTAGGAATCCGTTACTCAAGAAGATTTTTACAATTGCATTTCACCCCAAAATTCCGGTGATGATTGTACTTATGACTTTTGTATGGTTTCACAAAAATGGTGCGGGTTATCCTGTGGGCGGATCGTTGAAGATTGTTGATTTGATGGAGAAAAAGTACTTGAATAATGGTGGCAAGATTCATTATCGTTCAAAAGTTACAAAGATTATCGTAAAGGATAACGTGGCATGCGGAATAGAATTAGAGAACGGTGAGAAACATAATACAGATATCGTTGTATCCGCAGCAGATGGGCACTATACGATTTTTGAGATGCTAGAAGAAAAATATAAAGATAAAAATATATTGGATCTATATTATAACGAAAAGTTTGAGCCCCAGACTTCAACAGTCTATGTTTCCATTGGCGTATCTAGGACCTTTGAAGATGAATCTTACAAACCTTGGTTGTTTTTCCCTCTCGAAGAGCCATTGATCATAGATGATAAAACACAAATGAATGAAATTGCAGTCACGATACATAATTTTGACCCTTCGGCTGCAGAACCTGGAAAGACTGTTTTAACCTTGATGCTCGATTGTAAAAATCCTGAATATTGGATAAACCTGAGAAAGACTGATAAAAATAAGTATAATGAAAAAAAGGAACATATTGCCAAAGATGTCATCCTGTTTCTGGAAAAGCGTTTCGGCAATATAGAATCAAATGTTGAAGTTTGCGATATTGCAACTCCTGCAACATATGCAAGATATACGAACAACTGGAAAGGCAGTACGATAGGATGGCAAGATCCAGAAGTCTTTATTACGAAAACAATCAAAAAGGAAATAGAAGGTCTTATGAATTTTTACATGTGTGGTCAATGGGTTGGTGACGGTGGGTTACCTATGGCTTTAACTAGTGGAAGGAATGTAGCTCAAATAATTTGTAAGAGGGATAAAAAAAGTTTTAGGACTGCATTGTAAATCGAAGAATTTAGAAGAATTTCATAGAAAAACAACTCTATGTCGAGATCGTCTTCCACATAGAGGGCGAGTTCCAGTTCGACAGAATATGGCACACCTATATGCCCTACACCTTCAAAATGGCCAGGCTCCCAAAGGCATCCTGTGTGGCAGTGGTCTTTATGACGTTCGCCGTTCTTGCGTTCATGCTCTCCCTGCAGTTCGTAGCCTCCCTGGTGTACGGCGCTTTCATGAGCTCCCTCTTGAAGGTGAACTTGCTTCCCCTCTCCAAAGTGGTTTCAGGCTTTCCCTTCGGCTTTGTGGTAAAGAGAATCTATAATGATAAAAGGAAAGGTAACAACGCTCGTCGGGGGTCTAAACACATGTCAAGAAGCATAGCTAAGGCCAAATACCTATCATTGGTATTAATCATAATCGGCTTATTCCTAATCATCGACTCTTTATTCCATCACGCTATATCCTTCGATTACTCGAAGCTCGGCTTCAATTGGGCGGACGAATACTTCAGCCACCTCTACGTCGGCTTGCCCCTAGTTCTCATGGGACTATGGGGTTGGAGAGGTGAGTGAGCTTAGATGCTGGACAGAAAGAATTCTAGTTCCAACTCAGAATAAGTTGATAATTTGTAATAGGTAATTAAATTTTCATCGCTTTATGAAATAAAACTAATTAGATAATTGAGTTTCCAAAATTGTCATGTTTTACACTCGCTTTGACTTATATATCTAATCGGATAACTCTCTATAAAATAATTAGGGATACAATGTTACTACGTACCAAAGTATGTCTTAACAGATGGGCGATATAGCAAGTATAAAGTTAGAAGCGCTATAACACCTATGATAGCTTGCCAGATATTCATACCTACAAAATAGATCTGTCCAATAACCCAGATTAACTCAACAATGGCTAATATCATCGCAACAGTCCATGACCAGAACTTTCCTGTCCAAAGGCCATAAGCTAGCGAAACAGGTAAAAATCCGTATATTATAAGAAACCATATACCTAGAAGTGTAAAGTCATCGAGTGGCACTTTATCAATTATCACGTCAAGACCCAAACCTTTTCCAGAAGGATCTGCCAACAAGTTTAAACCACTTGCTATCCCGAGGCTTGCTATAAATAATTCGAGTATAACAAGGACTTTGAGTCCTGAAGGTCTAACCATATTCCTAGCGAATTGAAATCAATTCTAATTCTATTATATTTTTTCTTTATTAAATCCCTATCCCATAATTTCCATAATTGATTGAAGATAAAATTAGCCGTAAAAATATTCTCAGAGAAGCAGCGTAAATTTGAGCACGTCTTCATCGAGCTGAAACGGATTTCCTATTCGCTATTATGGTCTTTACTGTGAAGATTTTTCCAACTACAAAGGCTAGCCAGCTCATCAAGCTTATTAAGCGAGCTTATATATTCGGCCATAGTATGGACGAAACTGATTTAATTCTCCTCAAGCTTCTACTGTACAATTCTAGGTCTTCCTATCGTGAAATAGCTGATAAGCTAGGATTTTCTGTTAACGCGGTTCACAAGAGAATCCAAGCGTTAATAGATCAGGGAGTCATACTTTCTTTCACTGCCAAGATCAGTATATATTCATTAAAAGCAATCTCAATTATGATTTTCGGGAAATCTGAGACCGATTCCTTTATAGCTTGTGAGAAGCTTCGAAAGCACGGTTCTACCTACTGGGTAGGAGTTGCTGGTGGAAACTACCTTTATGTAGGCGCATACCTTCGGAATATCGCCGAGCTTGAATCTTACGTTGATTTGATTAAAAAAGAAGTAATCCCAGACCCAATAGTTGGAATTGAGCAATATTATAATGGCTTTGAGTTATCTCATGCTTCGAGTAAAGCAACTCTCTACCCTTTGGATTACCGGATTATCTACGGCCTTCACAAGAACTCCAGAAAGCCCATCTCAGATGTTGCTGAAGAACTAGGTGTTTCAGCGAGGACCGTAAGCCGTCGTCTTTCAAAGATGATTCATGAAGGCCTTATTGAATTGTCGATAGAAATGTATCCTGATGCCTCCAACGACATAATGACTATCTTTCATCTGCAACTTAAGACTTCTTCGGACAAAAAAAAGGCTAGTTCTCTACTTATGGAGAAGTATTCACCACACTCAAT
>JAKLZD010000063.1 GCA_024256245.1 Candidatus Methylarchaceae archaeon HK01M | reverse complement strand
TCCCTATCATGAAATTAAATTTGATCGAATGCTCATAGCCACCATATTAAGAGCTGGCATAGGCAAATTCAATACACTCTCGGGATTGATAAAGAGGCTCATCTTTTCAGATGTAGAACATGACATTTCAATCGTATCTGCTTACATGCTCATAGGCTCTTTTGATGCCGTGATAATATTTCAGCAAAGGATGAAGAATCTGCTAGGCACTTTATCTTCAAGATGGAGAATGTTTTGGGCTTATGGGCTTTCGTTCACGTTGCTTCACCCATCAAACCATGACTACGTTGGCCCTAACCGCTCCCTTCTATCGATCGTATCGAAAACTTCTGGTCCAGTGCTGATGATGGATACAGGTACTCCTAAAGAATCTTCTATATCTTTGATGAACTTCTTCGCCTTTGATGGCAAGTCTTCAAAGCGACTTATGCCATGGCTACTGGGGAAGACTACATCCAATTTAGTCAGAGCGATCTGGGTCGCACTATTCAACATCACGGCTCTCTTAGCAAGATCAAAGTTAAAGGGTGCCGCTCTCCTTGCCCTCCCAGTCACTGTGGCTATCTCTGCCCAGCCTCTTTTATTGGTATCTTCTTCGCTAAGCTCTCCAGGCAGATCACCTCCACCAACTCTTGTAACGTAAGACTTGAAGACCACAAGAACATCCTTTACCTTCTTCGGTCCTATTCCGACATCGGAGCAGATGGCAGATGCAGTTGTATCCTTTGATGTAACGAAAGGATAAGTACCATAATATAAGGAGAGAAAAGTTCCTTGCGTACCTTCCAATAGAATCTTTGAGCCCCCTTCTAAAAATCTGTTTACCTCAAAGGCTACGTCACCTACATATTTCTTTAAAGAAGGTATGTCCCTCGCAACCTTGGCCGATCTTAAAACTCTGTCTGAATTGGCTGGACCAGTGCCAGAGCCTGTAGTCCCTATCTTCTCCTTCAGATGACCCTTCTTATCACGCTCTATATGGATATCTTCTATTATGCTACATTGTGAATCGACAATAACTCTTTGATCGACATCAAAGACCTTGATTTCATCCAACAGTACTTTGGGGTTGACCAAGACTCCTGCGCCTATCATCAACTTCGTCTGCTCGTTTAGGATCGCACTTGGGAGCATCCTGAGCTTGTAGCTTCTCCCTTTATAAACTACGGTATGGCCTGCATTTGGACCGACCCCTCCCCTTACAGTTACAGCAGGATCGTCCTTCATAGCCAGATAAGATATTACCTTCCCCTTCCCTTCATCTCCAAAGAAGCCACCAACTAACACTGTTACGGACATCACGATCACAATGACCTTGAAAAAACTGATAATTAAAGATATAATAAAGAATTTATTTTACTCTTTTACACAACTGGATCATGCTCAAGATAGACCTAGGAAAATTGAAGGAGAGAAGTGACGATCTGGCAACTTTCTTGGAGGAGAAGCTCTCAATCAAGCCATCCATGGAAGGTGATGAGATTATATTAAAGGATGAAGAAGCGAAGGCCAGACTGAAGAAGAGTTCTGTGAAGACATACCTGAAGAGATACCTCCATATTAACGATTTGAGAAGAAGTTACAGAGTCTTGGTTGAAAGCGATGAACTGAAGTTCGTTGAGTTAAAGGTTGAAGAAGACTAAATCTTGCCCCTTCTGAGACTGGATAGCACCAACTTCAATGCATCCCTTGCCATCCTAGCATCTTTCAAAGCTTCGTGAAGATCAGAAGAATCGAGATTATCGAGGGCATCTGTCAAACTATCAGAAGTTTTAACCAACAGCGCCCCTAAATCTGGGCCATCTCTTTCTAAGTTCTCCTGTTCTTGACCAAGTTCATTTTCAAGGTCAAGTTTCAAAAGGATTATACTGTGCTCGACCTTGCTGTAGGTTTTCCAGACTGTATCTGCTATATTCATGAGATTATGACCTTTAGAGACTGCTAAAATGGCCTCATCACTCATCTTCAAAGCATCCCCGATCAAAGTTCTTACCTTTTCGACCCTTCTATCTTTCAAATTTCTCAACTCTTCTTTATAGTGAATTTGATATCCTTTTTAACTCGTTTGCGCCAAATCTCTGCTATCTTTATGAATGCTAATCTGTAAAAAGTCGATTGAATTTCTATAACCTCGAAATTATCAGAGTAATACTTAAGACTCGACCCCGAACTAACACAGCATCCTACAATTATCTCCAATACTTTTCCCCTAAATCGAGCATAATCTGACATTAAACTACTTTACTCATATCCAGTAAATTTATTTAGCCTAGGACATTCTTTATTTAAACCATGTCCTCTAAGAGAGGTATCGGGGGGTTAAAGTCACCATATTTCATAGAGCTTTTTGACTTAAAGGACTTGGCAAGGCTAACTTGCGCTTTTGAGAAGACCCCCCTCCCTGTTTTCTCTTTTGAGTTTAGTAAAGAAACACATCTTGCCACACATGTAGATACCTTCATAAATCGACCTATCTTCTACTATGCGAAGACTAAAGAAGTAAAGCACTTTCTCTGTTACAAGAACTCTAGTGGGGTAGAAGAGGCCGTCTTATCCAACTCTCCCTCAACTCCCATCTTTATGTACGCTCCTATAATATCTCTTAAGGAACTCCCAAAACTCTTTCGGAAAGGACTGGAACATGTTGAAGATTTTAAGGACAGGATCATCTCTGTTCAAGTGAAGGATATTACAAGCTTGGCCAAGATAAGCTCTTACAATATACTATCTGGAGAGCCACCTCTTCCCCTTTTCTTATTCAAATCTGGTGAAGAAAATATCCTCGGCACTTTCACACGCTTGGACGAATCTAATGAAAACTCCATCTTCTTCTATGCTGCATTGGAAGATATGCCCGCCTATAACTTCATAAAATATTCCGCTATCAAGATCGGAGAGTTGAACTTTACAAACAAGGTGGACGAGCCTAGCAAGGTGTATATAAAGATCATAAAGCTTGTTGGGAGACATCCTTTGGTAGAACTTGAAAAATGAAAGGACAGAACTTTGTAGATAGAATTGTAGCATCCTCTAGAAGACATTCCAGCAGGGTAGTGTTGGCCCTTGATGTAGTTGCTGATGAAAGCTCCCAACTTCTGGAGAGAGCTTTATCGCTTGTGAGAAGGTTATCGCCCTATATCGCTACAGTGAAACTCAACTACCATCTACTTCTGCCTTTGAACCTTTCAGAGATGAAAGAAATAGTCGATCTTGCCCACGATCAGGATCTACAAGTTATAGCAGACTTGAAGCTAAACGATATAGCATCGACCAACTTGATAGCTAGTGAGTACCTTTGGAGGGCAGGCTTCGATGCTGTAATCGCGAATCCCTTCGTTGGTTATGAGGGAGGCCTTGAGCCAATCATTAAAAGAGCCCATGAATTGAGAAAGGGAGTAATCCTATTGGCATACATGAGCCATAAAGGTGCAAAAGAAGGTTATAGTCTGACAGTCGTAGATGACGATAATGGAAAGAAAAAGATTTACGAACTGTTCATCAAAAGGGCCATAAAATGGCGTGCAGATGGGATAGTCGTTGGTGGGACTGATCTAAAGATACTATCGTCCATAGCATCCAGAACAAAAGGTGAGTTGCTGATTTTCTCCCCTGGAATAGGTGCCCAAGGTGGAAATGCGGTTAAAGCTATAAGGTCAGGTGCTGATTTTATAATAATCGGAAGATCGATAATATTTTCAGAAGACCCGATATCCATTTTAGTTGAGACCAATAAGAAGACTTTTTTAATTAAATGATATCATGGCTTTGTAAGAAGCCAAGATGGATGGGATTGAAAAATTTGAAGGATCGGAGACTCAAGTTTTTGTGTTAAAAACTCTTGAAGGATGAACTTTGCGGGATTAGCATGTGTTAAGAGATTATTGGAATTACGGAAACAGCTATCAGTGAGAATTGATGAGAAGCCCATGAAAAACCTCTCCCCAATTAAATTAAGACTTAATCCAAATAAAAGATTTTTATAGAGAGGGTGAGTAGTCTGAAGGAAAAGTTTAATAATATGGTTGGATAATCCAACCATGTAAAGGTGGGAGGGAGAAAAGGCTTGTTCGAGATTGCTACTATCTTAAGAATGCCTCCTGATTTGACTATGATAATTGGCTCGACAAGCCTCTCCAAACGGATAAAAAAGATGTATCAAATCTTGTATTGAAAAGGAAAAAAGATTTCGCTGTTTTAAGTTCTATTTTTGCCCAGATATTTGGCTTATGGACAACCTTTTTATTCATTTACCATAATATGAAAAAGTTTATATATGTAAATTTTATATATTTCTTAAATAAATATCTTTTGGTGTATGAATTGGTTTCTGAAAGAAAAACTTCAGACATCTTTAGGTTAAGAAGAGTTCTAAATCGTTGTCCCAAATGTGGAAAAGGCCCAATGATAGCAGATAACTCGACTGGCGAGTTGTTCTGTAGTAATTGTGGGTTCGTAGTGAAAGAGAAGATAGAGGAAACTGGGCCCGAGTGGCGAGCCTTTTCTAAAGAAGAAAAAGAGAATAGAAGCCGTACAGGGATGCCTTCATCCCTTGCTATGCACGATATGGGTTTAGCCACAATAATAGGGAAAAAGGATGTGGATGCCTCAGGAAAGTCCCTCCCTTCATCGATGAAAGCCACTATTGTGCGCCTTCGTACTTGGGATAGTAGAAGTCAAGTCCATCAACCCATAGATAGAAATTTGAGGCAAGCCTTCAGTGAGTTAGATCGACTCGCTGACAAACTTAATGTAAGTGATGCTGTAATAGAGAAAGCAGCTTATATTTATCGTAAGGCGCTTGAAAAGGGACTAGTAAGGGGGCGGTCTATATCTGCACTCATAGTAGCATCCCTATATGCAGCATGTCGTGACACGGAGACTCCAAGAACTCTGAAGGATGTCAGTAAGATCAGTAACATCAGAAAGAAGGATATAGCCAGATGTTATCGACTCCTCCTTAGAGAGATGGACATAAAGATGCCAGTGGTAAACCCAGCCAAATGTGTATCTAGGATTGCTAGCGAGTCTAAACTCTCAGAGAGGACGCAGAGAAAGGCTTTAGAGATCTTGGAGAAAGCTATAAAGGTAAAGACATCCGCAGGAAAAGATCCTATGGGTCTTGCAGCAGCAGCGCTATACGTTGCTTGTGTTCTTGAAGGAGAGAACAAGACTCAGAAGGATATCGCTGAGGCAGCAGGGGTCACAGAAGTCACTATACGCAATCGTTACAAGGGCTTGAAGGCGACTTTAAAGATCTGATCTCAAATAGTTAGTTAGAAAGTATGTGAAGAAAGTTTTACGTCCTTCCATAATATTGTTACCAACGATTTAAGTTAAAATTATTAGTAGACGTAAATCAATACACGATCTTCCTCCTTCTTTTTTATGCTCATAAGGAGCCTAAACAATAAAAAGAAGACCCATACTGAAAATGCTGCTGTACCACAGGAGAGTTTATCGATAGCGATACTCATCGTACCCATCTTACGTAAAAGGACCCTTGAATACATATACTTAAGAAAGATTAAAATCTAATTCTTTACCTATCTTTATCGACTCGAATTGAAGTTTGGAACGGTAAAAATAATACCTCCTGATGGCGTAAATATGATGATTGGGCAGAGCCACTTCATAAAATCGGTTGAAGATATATATGAAGCCTTAGTGAATTCGGTTCCAATGATAAAGTTCGGTCTGGCTTTTTGCGAATCTTCGGGGAAGTGCCTCATCAGACATGAAGGAAACGATGATGAATTACGGAAGTTGGCTTCAGAGACTGCCTTTAAATTGAGTTCTGGACATGCTTTTGTAGTTTTCATTAAAAATTCTTATCCGATCAACGTTTTAAATAGGATCAAGGAAGTTCCAGAAGTTTGTAACGTATACTGTGCAACAGCCAATCCTGTAGAAGTCGTCCTTGTCGAGACAGATCAGGGAAGAGGTATTATAGGAGTGATTGATGGCTTCAAGTCTAAAGGCATTGAGGGCGATGAGGAAATAAAAGAGAGGAAGGAGTTTCTTAGAAAGATAGGCTATAAGCTCTAAAACAGGTATAAATGGGAAAGAATGTGGAAGAGGCGCAAAGAGAAGAAGTAATGGCGCCTCGGTCGGGATTTGAACCCGAGTCAGGACGGTGACAGCGTCCTATGCTAGACCGGACTACACCACCGAGGCTATGTGAATCTTATTTTCACTCTTTTTTGAAGACAGCGCCCATAAGGTAGTTTGGCTAGTAACCATTTCAGTTAAAAATTTTTCCTTTGACGGTTCTGTTAAGTTAAGGGACATGGAAAAGCCTCTTTCAGAATTGTATCAACGATCTTGAGAATGATTTTAACTTCAACCCTTTTCTGAGAATAATATTACTGAAAAGCTATTATAAATGATGTATATATAGAGCTGTTGGCGGGTTCGAGGGCCCGTAGCTCAGTCAGGTAGAGCACCGGGCTTTTAACTATAGAGAAAGCCACCCGGAAGGAGCTTCTCCTGGGGATGGGTCCCGGGTCAGAATCCCGGCGGGCCCGCCATATTTTCGTTCAAAATTTAAGCCTTCAAGAGATAAGTGTCTAAAACGATACATTTACTTGAGACTCTACCATAATTATCTTATCTTTTCATCAGGAATTCAGAGAGTTCCTGAACTATGGAAAGGTTGAAGTATATGTAAGCTTTGCAAGCGAAAGAGATCTACCTAAGTGATATGTATGTGGATGTATTCAGAGAAAAAGCTAAATCTGGCAGAACTGAGAGGCATCTATGCATAGAGGAACACTTTGGTAAGAAATCAAGTTACTTAACATATATTGTCTAAGAATAAGATCGATAACCTTGGAGAAGAGACCTCTTCAATCTAGAATCAGTATCTTTGTAGTCTTTAATGGTGAAATATTTACCAGAATTAATTCTCTAACTTTAATAGTTCATTCCCATTCTATAGTTGCTGGTGGTTTGTGAGTGATATCATAAACTACTCGTGTAACTTCTGGTATTTCGTTTGTTATATTCGTTGAAATTTCTTCCAAGATATCGTATGAAACCCTTGTAAAACTAGCAGTCATAGCTTCCTTACTCTCCACAACTCTAATGGCAACAGTATAACCATAGGCCCTAGCATCACCCTTCACTCCAGTACTCTTAGTATCTGTTAAGATAGCAAAGTACTGCCATAAATTCTCATTCAAATTCCTTTTCTCTATTTCTTCCCTTACAATTTTATCTGCTTTTTTAACAACTCTAATCTTTTCTGGCGTTACTTCTCCGACTATTCTCACAGCCAGACCAGGACCAGGAAATGGTTGTCTCAATGTGATTTCCTTAGGCAAACCAAGTTTTTTCGCTATGTCTCTTACTTCATCTTTATAGAAGTCCTTTAACGGTTCGATTATCTTCTTGAACTTGATTTTTGTTGGCAAACCAGCAACATTATGATGGGTTTTTATCTTGTCTGAATGTTTTCTAAAGCCAGATTCGATTCTATCCGGATAGATGGTCCCTTGTAAAAGGTATTGAGCTCCAACTTTCTTTGCGATCTTCTCAAAGATTCTTATAAATTCTTTACCAATTATTCTTCTTTTCTCCTCCGGGTCTGTTATACCTTTCAGTTCTTCTAGAAATCTTTTCTTTGCCTCTACAGAGATAAAGTTAATATCAAATTTTTTGAATGTATTACTGATAAATTCTGGCTCTCCATCTCTCATAAAACCATGATCGACAAAAATTGCATAAAGGTTCTTTTCTAGTGCTTTTGAAGCTAAGATTGTAGCCGTAGTAGAATCGATACCACCACTCAAAGCCACTATAACTTTTTCTTTATCAACGATCTGCTTTATTTTCTCTATAATGTCTTCTATGAAAGCCTCTGCTTTCCAGTTGGCCTTACATTTGCATATCTTAAAAATAAAGTTACATAACATTTTCATTCCATTCTCTGTATGGATAACTTCAGGATGCCACTGTATGCCATAGAGGGGTTTTTCCTTATGTCTAAAAGCAGCTATAGGACAATTTTCTGTATGAGCAAGAACTTCAAATTCGGATGGAAGGTTGCAAACTTTATCCCCATGACTCATCCAGACTTTCTCTTCTTTCTTTAAACCACTAAGTATATCCGCGGGTTTATCTATTATGACTTGAGTTATTCCGTATTCCTTCTTCTTTCCAAGTGCTATCTTTCCGCCAAAGTTAAAGGCTATCAACTGATGCCCATAGCATAAACCCAGAATCGGTATGTTTAGATCTAAAATTTTTAGATTAAATTTTGGTGAATCGAAATCATAGACACTTGAAGGTCCTCCAGAAAAGATAATTCCTTTAATGTTGAATTTATTCCTTAAGATTTCGATCTGTCCAGGGGATGTATCACATGTAACTATTTCTGAATAGACTTTTTGTTCTCTGATTCTCCTTCTGATTAAATGGCAATACTGACCTCCGAAATCGAAAACAATTATTGCATCGAGTTTCATATCAGATTTCTTATTATTTCAGTAAGTAATATTATGCTTTCTTCGATCTCTTTTTCATTGGCCGATCATTGAAAGGGCTTTAAGCGGGATCGGTATAACCTTCCTATAAACTTCATCTATTGTCTTTTTCTTTCCGTCTACAGTCAATAATCGATCAACAGAGATGCCATACAGTCTCTCGTTCTCTCTCAAATAAGGAAGAATCAGTTCACAATCTTCAAAAGAAAGTTGTACGATTTTTCCACTGTTAAGCTGATCTTCTGTTACTAATTTATAAGGATCTCTAAAGTATATCGCCCCTCCAGATGCTAATGAGAATAGATTGCCGCCAGGATACGGGGTCTCCTGTTCAACGATCTCTCCACGATCGTTATATCGTATTCCGTTCAAGATTACAAAACCTCCTCCTCCCAGAGGATCGCCTGCCATGAAAGATTCAGCCAAGTAGTCGAGACAAGTTCCATTTATTACCACTCGTGGTTTACCGACAGCGTTGATCAAGGGCCTTCCCGCCGCATTCCCCAATACGTAAACTTCCCCACCTTTTGCTCCATACATGAAAGTCTGTCCCACATCTCCATATACAACGAGTCTTCCTCTTCTAAATATCTGCCCAACTTGGTCTTGTGAATTTCCGTGGACGTAAATTTCTGCACCATCAAGTCCTGAACCGAGATAATCACCAGAACTGCCATAGAGATCGACTCTAATATCCGATTTAGGTCCAAGACCACAACCTAGGAATCTCTGGCCACGAAGACCATAAGCAATGACTTTTTTCCATCCAAGATTGTACGCTGCAACAATGAATCTGGACGCAGAATCTGGTCCTTCTGGATAAAAATCTTCCACATTTATAATCAAAGTTCGATCTGGATCTTGAGGACTTTGTAAAAGATTTCTACTCTGCCAGTCGATAAATTGATAATTGGAATCTGAGCCTATCCGTGGAGTTGAACTGAAAATCTCATCAAGTTCTTGTTGAATCTTCGTTAACATCATACTCCTTCTTTTGTCTCCGATGTTATAGCGCCGATCCATAAGAAGAGTCAATACTTCGATAGCAAAACTTTTTTCTTGATTTCCCCTTGTTGAATATCTCCTTAACATATCGACAAGATCAAGAAAATCATTGTTTTGATAGATATAAAGAAAATCTATCAATCGATTAAACATTTCTAGAGGGGTTTTAAATGAATTGGTAGATAATTTCTTTTCTACTATATCAACTGGATATTCAAAAGTTAGGCTCGATTTACTATAAACTTGTCTTGGGTTCTTGATTGTCGTAACAACTTTCCCAAATTTATCTGTACATCTTAATTCTTTTTCTGTTTCGTCTTCCTTGATATCTGTCAGTGTGAAGATGAAAGCTCCCCCATCTGTGTGGCTACCACCACGAGCATTCCAATATTTATCAGCAATGGGAAGGAATCTATCATCTTCATCGGATAAGCTTTTTAAAACGGCATCGATAGCTTGCTTCTCTGAGGCTATAACCCCGATCTTCACATCTCCCTCTTGTAACGCGAAAACTTGTGGTCTGAGCATAGAAGTATCGGTAATGCCAATTAGCTGTTGTTGCCGTTTATATGGGTCATTTCCTGCTATTATAAAGAACCAAGGCCCATCTGGCGATCCTGTCATATGGGACAACTGAATTGCCTTATAAATTCTCTTCTTCTTCTCAGGAAGCATATAAAAATCTCTTTCAGTTGTTGGGGCTAATGCTTCTATAATGTATTCCAATGGATATTTATAGATTCTGCTCAATAGATCAAAGAGCAGCACCGAGACTTCTGTATCGGTCAGAAATTGAGGGTGTATATTCCTCTGTCTCAAGTATTTAGTAACTCTCACATAATTTGCAAAATCGCCATTATGAACTAGCGCCTCATGAAGCCCAACAAAAGGATGTGCTCCCCCGGGATGCCAGACTCTTCCTTTGGTTGGATATCTTTGATGCCCTATCCAGATATTTGCCTCAACATCCCCAAGACAGTAATACTGTATCAATTGTTCGGTATAGCCCACGATCTTTAATACCATCATATTCTTTCCATGAGAAAGAACAAAAGCCCTCTTTTCGCCTAAAGAAGCATAAAATTTCTGATTCAATTTAAAACTATTTTGATAGATGAACTCGTCCTCTACTTGATGGCGGCCTAACTCTTCGAGACTATATTCTTTGCTGAAACGATCTAGAACATCTTCATCTACTCTGACAAAATATCTGATCACGTCGGGAGGTCTTACTTCCAAACCTGGGACTTTTCTATATTCATCTAAAGAAGGAATCTTTTCAGCATAATCCACCTGTAAGTAAGGAGAAATGAAAGAATCCTCAACCAATTTTCTCGAAGAAGAATCTAAGTAAGCAACTTGCAGAAGATAATCTTCTTCCAATATCGCTCTTGGAACCCCCATCTGTTCTGGTAAGAGTCCAACGGCCGCTATGCCCCCGCCCTTCCCATTTCCTCTATTGTGCATCTGTAGACACGATTGAAGGATATGGCGCCCTGCAACAGATGTAGAACATGCTAACCCTACGACTCCACAACCTCCCTCAGCTTCAGATTTGTAAGTTGGAATTTGTCTGTGCCCTAATTTTTCTCTAGATCTGGTTATCTTTTCAACACAATCCATTTTCAACATCTCCTGCATCATCCAGATTGTAGTAAACCCTTACCTCCGTATTCCTCGTACTTTTGTGACAAGCCCGCCCCCCTCAAATCTCTTATGTCATCAAAACCTAACCTCCAAAGAATGTCGACAAGTTGATTGTGCCATGAGTAATACAGATTACTTATCCTTTGAGCCCCCCAATCAGGTTGTATAAGTTCGACGAGTTCGTGATCTGTCGTAGCTATCCCGTGTGGGCATCCTCTTCCGGCTTCACAGTTTCCACATCTCGTGCAACCACAAGCCACTAAATCGGCTGTACCGATGATAACACCATCGGCTCCTAGGGCTATAGCTTTTGCAATATCATAAGCATTTCTGATACCTCCACTTGCCATAAAGGTGATTTCATCTCTTATGCCTTCATCCACCAAGAATCTGTGAACTTTTTGAATCGCATATTCTATAGGCATCGCTATATTCTTCTTCGCTATATCTGGTGCTGCACCAGTCCCACCATAGCTTCCATCGACATTAAAGATGTTCACGCCAGCATGGTAACATCCAACTGCCACCATCTCTACATCGGTTGGACTTGAAACTTTCGCTGAAATCAAGACATCGGGATTGGGACTCATCGCTCTAATCCAATCGACGTGCTTTTTATGATCTTCAACAGAATAAACGCTATGAAATGGGAATGGTGAAAAAAGGCTATTCCATGGCACTGACTCCCTTATTATGGCGACATCGGGTGTAACTTTATCAGCTAAAAGATGACCGCCTAGACCAGGCTTGGCTCCTTGAGCGTATTTGATCTCCACTATTCTTGCATAACCAATCGTCTGTTCTGTAACACCAAACTGTCCAGTCGCAAGCTGAGTAATTATGTGATCCTTATATGGCACAAGTTCTTCTGGATATCCGCCTTCTCCAGTGCTGACAAAAGTATTCCAAGCTTGTGAAGCCTTGGCCCTTGCTAACATCATGTTTAAACTTATCGAACCAAAGGACATTCCTGCACCATACCATGGGACAGATATTTCGATTCTCGCTCCATAAGATCTTTTGTTGAGTTCTATGGAAGTTCTTATGTTTTCTTTCTCTTTTCCATCACTTGATTCCTTCCTAAACTTAAATTTCAACTTGTCGAAACCTCCACCAGAATCCCCTATTTGATATTCGATGCTTAAGGGAGATTCACCTGTTTCTGCTTGATACCATGTTGCTAAAAGTAGATCTGGAGTCCATATAGGATCGCCGAGTACCATATAATCTGAATTAGGTTCGATATGAATGGCATTATAAGGGCAAAGAGACACACAGTAAAAGGAATTCTCTTTACATTTAGGTCCGATACAGTTGGAACTATTCGCCCGGTCCATTTTACGATGTCCAGGCAATCTTTTGTGAACTCCATAAGGTCAGATATTCTCACAAAGACCACAATCGATACAGGCATCTGTGTAAGATACTTTATACTTAGAAATACTCCGAATTTCGAACGGAACTTGTCTCACTTTGATAGTTTTGAGCATATCTTCATCGCAGTCCAACCAAATCGTAGAGTTCTTTTTCTTCATCAACGTGAAAGATCATTCTGCCAGTCTCTCCTTGAAGTCTTCTAACCTCTCTCATTCCCATCGCTCCGAGCACTTCTAGAAGTTGATCTCTCCATGAATTCATCAAATTTATGATTCTTTGAGTACCCCACTCAAGATTCATATCAGTTGCTTCTATTGGAGAAAACCTTTGAATGTGAGTATCGAATTGTCCTATTTCTAAGGCTATTAGATACGCGATATCGATCCCCACAACATTCGCTCCACAAGCAATTGTTTTCGGAACATGTTCAGCAGCACCAATGCCACCACTAGCAATTATCGTAATCTGATCACGAAGACAGTTATCAACTAGATAATCATCAATCGACCTTAAGGAATCCGTGATAAACCGAGGTTTTTGTTCAAACTCATTTCCTTGGTAATCAGCATAAAGATGAAATATTTCTGCTCCCTTTTTGGTTAGATCTACGATCAACGGCTCGAGACCCCCTTTTAACGGAATCCTTATTGAGACTAAAATATCGGAATAAAGATTCTTTAGAAGCCTCAAATCTTCCATTGCATTCTTTCTATAATCCAATTCAACGATTTTAGCTCCCTTGACCAACTCCAAGTTAAGGTTAGAGTCTAAAGGAAAACGTGGAATTACATTATAATTGCATAGTTCTTGGTAATCTTCTGCATTGATGATAGCATAGGTTCCAAGTTTTGTGGCAACATTGGCTACAATTAATTGTAGATTTATGTCAGTCAACTCATGGGGAGGAGGGTTGAATAAAATTGGTATAGGAATTTCGACATTTGGTGGAACTCCTTCGACATTTTTATCTGAGTCAAATTTCAAGTATGGGAGTTTTCGTCCAAGGTCAACTGCTGTCGAGATGTATTCTCTCCCATGTATTCCATCACGGGTTGGTCTTACGATCTCGGACATGTCAGTCCATATGCCATCGAATCTCGGTCCACTAAAATCCCCCCTGTATCCTGCACCAGAAACTGGAACTCTACCATTTTCCGCTTCATTCCATAATATCTTTACCATCTTTGGGGTATAGTATGAATCACCGAGTTTGAAGAACTCAGGGTTATCATGCAGACTCAGGGCACCTCGAGGGCATTCTATAATACAGCGAAAACAACTCTTGCACTTATAGCTGTCAGGTTCTGCCATTATTCTTACATCTTCTTGTCGCCTTTTATGAACATCGTATAAACAAGCCTTTACGCAATCACCACAGTTGATACAATATTCAAGGTTTCTTTCTACCAAGAATTTTCCAATCTTTTTCTTGGATATCGCCGATTCGGTAGGAATATGATACTTCTTAAACATATTCGCTCCTTCCTAAAGAATTTTTATTTTCATTCACAGATACGATGCCCCTCTTTCTCAATTCCTGATACTCTCCGTTCTGCTCAACATCTTCCATGAATCTTTTTATGGCTTCAGTTGGCCTCCCAAACTCCTTTTCTAAATGTCTTTCCCATAAATCCCAGATATTTACGAGTTCTAGTTTAGTTTGACATACCTTCTCACAAGCTTTACAGTGTGTACACAAGAACATCTTTTCAGCATATTCTCTTGAAAAAACATTCCCACCCATGTACTCTTTTATAAAAAATAGTTTTCCTCTCGCTGTAACACTCTCATCACCAGTCACAATGTATGCAGGACAGACAGGAACACAAGACCCACATTTCGCACATTCTAAAACAGTCTTTTCAATAATGCTTCGAGGTCTATCTTCCTGAAGACTGTGCGTTTGGAAAAATGTTGACACTTTGCCGAAGATAGGCGAAAAAGATCTTAAGACTTTGAGTGTGGTTTTCATGACTGGGTTCAGCGACTCTGGAGATAATTTCAAATATTTTGTTTCTAATGAAAAGAATTTTCCTGGATTGCCCAAATTATTAGGATCTTCTTTCTTCTTATAACTTTTTAATTTGGCAAATATATGAGGACCGAATTTATTTTCTGCAAAGGGGGTTGTCCATGCTCCAACGTTGTATATTCTCCCGTTCAACTCCAATCCTAATTCGAACAGCATCATGACTAAAGCGAGATGTGATAAATAGCCTAAGGTGTTTTTTCGATTCGAAAGAAAAGAAGAAATGATCAAAACTTCTTTTCTATTCACAATGTGGCTCTCCGTCGATATCTCGACTCCACACTTCCTTCCAAGTTTACAAGCCATTTCTACATATTCGCTTAGTTTGGATATTGGTAGTAAAAGTTCGCTCGCCAGAAGTGTGGGACCGAACTTCTTTATGCTCATGGGAAAGAACCTCTCATTCCAAAGTTTATAGGCGAGATGATCTTTGCCCTTTAAAATTCTCTTATCTTCGATAAATTCTAAGAGCAGCTTTTCTGCTCTTCTGTCTTCGAGATGAACTAGTACACTATCTTTCTTCTCGAAAACACATTCCACATTCGGATAGTCTTCTTTAAGTAATCTATTAAACTGTCTCATATGTTGACTATTGTAGTGTGTTATATGTGATACATCTATTTCACTATCGATCAACTCTTGAATAAATTGATAGGATCTATCTCTGCCATCAAACTGGAAGAAGTGTGGAATTGAAACGCCCGGATCTTTCCTTATTTTCAATTCAACGTTTAGAATTATACCCACCTGCCCATCAGTTCCAAAATAATAAGCAAATTCCGGATCATTCGATCTGATATCCTTGACCTGCCCCTTATAAGAAACGACCTTTAAACTACTGACTTGATCCTTAATATTACCATATTTAATACTGTTAATACCATAACCACCAGTAGAAATCCAACCTCCAACTGTTGAAAACCAGCTTGATGGGTAGGTTCTTATGGTATACCCCTTTGGTTTAAGAAAATAATCAAGGTCATCCCACCTTACTCCTGTCTCAACAGTCACTGTACCGTCAAGCTCATTCAAACTTAGTATACCCCTCAACGGTGAGAGATCTAAGACTATTCCTCCTTTTATGGGTAGTACATCACCGAATGCTGAAGATGCAGCCCCTCTAGGAACAATTGGAATCTTCTTTTTGTATACTTCCACAACTATTCTTACAACATCTTCAACATTTTTGGGTTGAACAACAACTTCAGGAATTTTGGAAAATAGATTTTGAATTGATGCTGGAATTTCAGCTTGATCTTGACCGTAAAGGCTCCTTTCTATAAATCCCTCTAGAAATCTTCCGCCGGATCGACTTTCACTGTAACTTTCAATCATTTTTCATTACCTTCCCGATAATTCTTATGTGTTTAAATCCCTATCGTAAGAGAATTTTATCTATTACAAATATGCCTCCTCTTTAGATAGAGATGAACATTAAAGTCTTCCAGTAATAATATCTATCGCCAGTATAATAAGTATCGCCTCTTAGGTAATATAAATTAAAATAAAATATGATACAATTCTTTCTGTGTTTTAGATGTAATTTCGTATAGGGGATGCATATCGTCCGGCCAATTTAAGAGTACACATCGGCGAATTAAACCCTTTTCTTCCATTTTTTCCAAGATTCCATTAGGCTCTTCGATCTCAGTATGTAAAGAAATATAACCTAAAGGCGCTGGACTTTTAGCCCTATCTAAGGCCAGCAGAATTTTCTTAATCTGTATATTATCTATATCATTCTCAAACATCTAATTCACCTCCTATTACTTATTTATATAAAAGTTTATATACTTTATGTCTAAAAAAATAATATAAGGTGATAAAATGGTACTAAAAAATACTTATAATAATAAAATAGTTATAAGAGTTGTTCTAGAAGAAGATCTAGCGAAAAAGTTTAACCTGATCAAGTCACGCAAAGGCATAAAGAATAACACTGAACTTATAAGGTTACTCGTAGCTGAAGAGTTCGACAGGTCTTCCTAATCAGTTTTTAGGTGATAAATGCCCTTGACAATCGCACCAAGAATTTCGGAAGAATTGAATGACTTTTTTAAAACAAGCCATACTTTACTTATCAAAGGTGATGCTGGAACAGGCAAAACTACCCTCGCATTGGAAATACTTCGGTGCCTTGAACCAGTCGATTGTATATATTTCTCAACAAAAACTCCCCCGTCCATTCTTTATGAATATTACCCTTGGCTTAGGGATAAGATAGTGCTAGGCCCAGAGGAGATAAGATTTTTAGAAACACGTCAAGAAAGCCCTGATCGCCTCTTGAATAGACTTAGAGATCAATTGCTGAAGATGGAACGCCCTTTGCTTATAATTGATACTTGGAATGCTATGGCTTCAGAAATGGATCATAGAGAGCAACTACGAACTGCAAAAGCTATCATTATGACAACTTATGTTACAAAGGGTAAGACTATATTAGTAGAAGAAACAGATGAAAGATCCTTCCTTGACTATTTAGTTGATGGTGTTGTTATTCTTATTGCTACGGACGTTTATGGTGAAGCTGAATCGGGCAGGGTCTATGAAGATCGCCTTGAAAAACGAACTGCAAGGGAGATGGAACTTAAAAAGTTGAGAGGAATCAAAATAGTAAATAAGAAATACCCATTCACTTTGGAAGGTGGAAGGTTTCAGTCATTTCCTCCATTTAATGAAGATCTGTCTGTTAGACCAGCAAAGATAACGAATTTTACTGACGATCGAATCTCATCAGGCACCCCTGAACTTGATAAGATAACTGGGGGTTTCAAAAAGGGGAGTTTTAATCTATTCGAGATTGAGCACGGAGTAGATATGAGGTACTTACAAATACATACGCAAATTGCTTGGAACACTATAATGAATAAAGGGGCAGTAATTATAGTCCCTTCAATAGGTGAAAGGTACCCTTCAGAATTGTTGCGCGAGGTTATTCTACATCACCCTCAGACAAACGACTTTGAAAGTGAGATAAAGGTCATTAGAGAAATTGTAGAAAAGAAGTTTAATTCTAAATGTTTGAAGAAGGGATTAGTCATTTTTTTGGGTTTTGATACACTTATAAATCGATTTGGATCCGACAAGACACTCACAATAGTCCAAGCCATTATGAACTATACAGAAGAAAATGGAACCATCATTATTGGAACAATGAAACGTGGCATGGAATTCCTAGAATATGTGACACATACTGCAGAATCTCACTTTGTATTTAAAGACCTTAATAACGCTCTCGTCATATATGGAATGCGACCTAAGACAGGTCTATATGTAATTGACTTGATTGAAAATCAAGTCAGACTCGTACCGATCGTTTAGATAAGTAATAAAGGAAATTAGAAACGTATCACTTCATAATTACTGTAAAAATCATCTACGATCGAAGATGGGGATTGCTTAGAAAAGCCTTGTAGACTTTAGGCAAAAAATGAGATAGCGCCCTGTGATAGTATTCGATAACTGAACATTTCCATGTCTTTTGCGATATGTATTGACTTTTATAAACAAAAAAGATTGTCTACAATTTATGAAATTCTTATTACATCTATCTTATATATGTCCTCCAATTGACAATACAGCCCAAATATTCCATCTTTCATTTAATGGCAGAAATATAAGGCACTCTGTCAATCTAACATCTTTAGAGGAAATCATGACTTACTCCCTTAAATCTAGACCAAGAGCGAAGAACCCATGTAGAGTTCATAGGTGCATAGAATGTTGCATTCAGACAGAGATGCTTCTCATTAACTACGATGTTGATAGGATAAAGAAATTGGGGTTTGAAAAGAATTTCTTTGTTATTGAAGATGGCTGTTTATTGCGGCTCAAGAATGAATCAGGTAGATGTGTCTTCTTGAAAGATTACGGTTGCTCTATATATGAATACAGACCTGAAGGATGCAGACTTTACCCGCTAGTTTACAATCCCTACAAAAATCATTTCGAGATGGATCATCTTTGTCCTTTTAACTTCGAGTTCAAGATATCAGAAGAGGATGGAGAGTATTTAAAAAGGTTCATCAAAACCCTTGAAGTAGAAGAGATGTATAGAAGAAAGAAGCTATAAAAGGAGAGTTATGCAGGATGAAAGAAACTCTCATCGATATTATTTAATAAAACGAGATCTTGATCTAATTTAAATCGTCTATGAAGGGTCTGCCTCTAACTACGATAGGCAGTATCGTTTCACTTCGTAGATTTTGGATAACCCTTATTGTACTCAAGAATAAAGTATCAAAATTACCATTAAAAGGGGTGTTCAAAGTAATAGTCAGGTCAGAACGAAATCTTGTTATCTGTGCAAAGCCGAAGATATCTTCACCAGCCCCCAGACCAACGAACATCCCTTTTAAACTGCTTAGATTAAAAATTACAGACCTACCAAAGATCTCGATAGAATCCCCCCTCCCCCACTTTAAGACTATGAGTTTATCGTCTGCCCTCTTTGCACTAAAGATCTTTGATGAAAAATTGTGAGCAATATCCCTTAATTCGTTATTGGATAGCTTGTGTCTGTATATGTCACCCATAAAGCTCAGCCTAACCTCCTTCAAATCTGCGCTCAATACCCTTCCCCCTTTCAAAAAGCGAAGGTATTGGCTTAACCTCCGCTCACTTCTCTCAGACGGGCTCTTGGTCACACTCTTAGGTCTATCTGCAGGGATTAGGAAAGGAAGATCAATAGAATCCTTAAACCCTTTGAATAATATCCTGTCGATATCTTTGAAACAAACGATCATCTCAGGATCGACCATTTCGACCATATCGAACTTATAGTCCATTCCTTCATCAGAAACGTAGCCATCTGTATTGACTATACACAAGTTCCAATTCTTTTCTTCTATGTATGAAATCATCTTCTTTATCCTTTCTATAACGATTTCTCTAACCCATCTGGGAGAAGTAAACCCTACAAACTCAAAGAAATCTGCCCTTATATCCCTCAGATCGTAAATAGGGCTCTTTACCATCGAGGCTCCTATACAACCTGGTGGCGCCAAGTCGCCTTGACCTATATCCCCGTCTATAATACAAACTTTCATATCCTTCAGGAGAGCAATATTGGTGAGATAAGTTGCAAGTGTCGATTTTCCTGAGTCTGTTTCTCCTATTATCATCAACTTCTTCTTGCCTGAATCGAGGTTAGTGAAGACCGTCTCTCTCACATTATCCCAGATCCTCATCCCAACTTTATCACGATTGATACAGATTTCACTATCCCTGCCTAAAATTATTTGTACTGAGGATTCAACCCTATCAACCTCAAATGGTAGAACTTTATTCTTCCTCACAACTACCTTCTCACCGGGTTTTATAGGGATGCCCAGAGCAGAAAGACCTTCGCCCTCAGCCCTGATTGCTGATGGACCTTTTACGAGTAGAACTTCGCCTTTAGAAAGTGTGTATCTTTTATTCTCCAACATACTTTTTTCCTTGCCTTAGGGCTATTATCATGGCCGATCTCTGGTCTCTTGAAACTTTCTTGTTTGGTTTTGCTTTAGAGAGAGAAGACGTCCCCCTTTCATCTACCAATTCGATGATTGCATCCTTGAGTCGTCCTGAGAGTTGATCAGCTATATTTTCCGCCATTTTGGGCTTACCATCGCCAATTCTAATTATCTTCTTTTTGGCGTGAGTGTTATCTATCAATTTAATGATTTTTGCTATAGTCTCATCTACAGAGTTTAAAACTTCGCCAATTACTTCCTTCTGCCCATAATAGACTGCGATTCCTATCCTCTTCCCTGGATCTATGCCTATGATTATGGAGTCCTCAATATCGCTGTAAAGGTGCTTTATTATCTTCTCTTCAAATATGTAAGGGTCTTCACCTAATTCCTCAATAGATAAGACTGATTCGAAATCTATCAGATTCTTCTCTTTTTCAGTGGTTATGACTAGCTTGATGTTGGGGCTCAGACTCTCCCTTGGTTTCACATCATCGAATTGCATTCCAATCTCCCTCAACATCTTCATGATCTTATAGTAAGCCCTCCCATCAAGGGTTGCTACAGCTATCTCATGTTCCACAACATTCACCATACCGTTCCGATAAGTATTACCATTAATTCGGAATTCTCATAAGGTAAAATAAATGTGTTACACCTTCTATTTGTTGTTCATCGATCGAGTTCGAACTAAAGAGAGATTACAGATCAAATCAAATCGATTGAAAATGGAAATTTTGAGATGGATAGTCCTATTTCTATTGCACTAGATCTTAAAATGTTTAGAGAAAGTACAGATCTTAAAGAGCGTTCTTTTGTAGATATAGTAGAAGCTATATCAGAACTTAGAAAAAAAATCTATTCTATCGAAAAAAGATTGAGTAGTCCAGATATTCCTCATCTTCTTGATCTTGTACGGGATTTAGCTAAAGATATGTCCGAACTTAAAAATTTGATACAATCAAAATATTATCCTGAAAAAATTGAAGATGTAATATAATAAATGTACAAAAACATTCTAAAAAGGTGCAGTTAAAAAATGAGTAAAGTAATTGATGAAAAAAAGATGGCTGAAGTATTTACTCAACTTTTTATTAAAGCATGGCATGAAGTCCTTGATGACATTGAAAATGGTGAAATTGGGTATGTAACTGAATGGATAAGAATTAAGGAAAAACATCAAGAATTATATTCTTATTTATGTAATTTTAAAGATTATGAAATTGGATATTTCTTTCCTCAACATGAGAAAGTGTTTGAACAATTTGAAAAAAGGAATATTGTTAGTTGTTGCGAACTCTACAAACAATCCAAAAGCGTGGGAATGGGTTTCAAATTTCTTTTTGGGCAGTGTAATTTTACAGATTATTTGGCTATTTTACAAATTCTACTCGACATCGCTATGAAGGAAAGTGTCAGGTCCATACATTTCTACTGATTTACCATCTGTCTCTTTTTTGATGATCCAACCATCTTCTACTACCTTTTTAAGCCATAGATCATAAGCTCTATTCCACGCTTTTTCTAAATCTCTAATCTTTATGTATCTGTCCATTGATAAGCGGAGGTAGAGTTTCATGGTATCCGCAGAAACACCTTTCAGTAGAGGTATATCGTCTTTTCTATATAGTGAGAATTTTATTTTTGTGGACTTCATCTACTCTTTTTCACCTTCTATAATATGCCATATATTTTTCTTTAAATCAATTACAAAGCCATCAGGTATTGCACCTAAGCCCGCAACAGACCTTAATTTTACACTTATATCAAAGTACACGGTGCCTTTTCCAAAGATTTCTTTTGTTGATTTAATTAAGTTACGCGTATCCTTCTCGAACCTTTTTTTTTTAGACTCCTATAAATAAACATTATTGTTCATTGATTAACTAATTAGTTATATAATGTACAAATATGTTCATTTAATCTTTTCTCATCTAAGTTTTTCAGACGCTCTAAAACTGATCTTATAGGAGTTTTGTATATATCCACAGCGAGTCTAAGTAAAAGGAAGATTTATTTGTTACAAGAAATTAATTAAAAATAGAAAGTATTTCATATAAAAGATAAAATAATCATCTTTATAAATCCTTGTTTTAAGCTAAAATAGAAGGAATCATGGTTTTTTTGAATCGTGAAAGCCTTATCAAGGCAATGGAAGAGTTGCCTTTAAGTGAGCCTCTACTCATAGAGCCCGATGATTGTGGATTTCTTTTGGAGGGATCGGCTCTTAACGCTATCTTGGGTGAAGATAACTTCGTCAAGACCTTCTTTACTGCAAATATAGTTATGTCTGCTTTAAGGGAAGGTGGATCGGTAATTTACATGGATTTCGATACGATCTTTACAGCCTTCTTTGATCTAATGGTTCATGGTTCTACGAATTTAGATCGCCTGTTTATCTTGCAGCCTGATAGAGAAACTATCGAGAAGGATATGGTCTACGTCTGCTCGATCTCCTCCCCTTATGTGACGCTGATAGTATTGGATTCTATAACTACCCTTTACCATCTCCTTGATAGTGAAGCTCCCTCGGATATAAATCGAAAGATAAGCGTCTATCTTAGCTTATTGCAGGGCTTAGCAAAAAGGTCCAAGATACCCATAATAATCACGAGTATGATAAGGGCGAAGAAGATAAAGAAGACTGAACTAAAATCTTGGTTCACTTACCCGACAGGTGGTAGAGCCCTGCTAAAAGCAAAGACAATCCTAAATTTGAGGAGAACCTCTGGTCATATTGAAATCAATGTTGTCAAGCATGACGACAGAATCTTTATTGACAGGTTATTCGATCTATTAGCAAAGGTCGAATGGGGTATGTAAGTTGGTCAAAAAGATGACAAGTACAATATACATACCTATCCATGTTAGGGTAAAACGGGGAAGATTCGACCTATTCCGAACGATTTTGGATGAGATAGAAAAAAATGAGGACACCTTAGAGGATGGCGACATAATCGTTCTTTCGAGTAAGTTCGTTGCCATGTCGGAAGGTAGGTTCATAAAAATCCCAGATGTGGTTCCAAGTCCTGAGGCCGAAGAGTTAGCATCAAAGTTGCATCTACAGATTAATCTAGCCGAGCTAATCTTAAGGGAGGCCGAAGTAGTTTTCGGAGGGGTGCCCAGCTTCGCTTTATCGGTAAAGTATGGCATCCTAACACCAAACGCTGGGATAGATAGGTCGAATGTTCAGGCAGGCTGGGCTATACTCTATCCAAGAACGCCCTTTAAAAAGGCAGAGATGTTAAGAAGAAGAATACTTTTAGAAACTGGGAAGAAGGTCGGGATAATCATAACCGATAGTAGATTGCTGCCATCAAGATCAGGTACATCTGGAATAGCCATAGGAGTTTCTGGTTTTGATCCAATTAAAGATGAGAGGGGTAGAAGAGACCTCTTCTATAACATACTTAGAGTTACAAGGCGGTCTTTAGCCGATGATATAAGTGCAGGCGCTCAACTACTTATGGGAGAGGCTGATGAGGGTATACCCATAGTTATAGTCAGAAATACTCGGATAAAATTACATGATAAGATCGTATATGAAGATCAGATGACGATCGATTACGATGAGTGCATCTATGTGAGGGGGCTATCAAAGTTGGATTTAATTAAACTATAGTTACTATAAATTCTACTTTATTTATCTAGCTCACCATTTCTCCAGAGAGTAAAAATTTTTATCCTACCTATCGATCTAAAGTTAGGTTGCCATTCGAAATAGTATGTAATAATTGTGGAACACCTTTATACTCAGGCATGGACATAAAGCAAGCAAATAATATTTTGAAGCTTTACAATAACAGGTGTAAGAAGTGTGGCGAACTCTTGTCTACTAAAGATTTCATATTGAAGATTGAACCTATAGAGAAATAATAAATTTAGTAGACATTTTATAGATGAATCTTTATTAAATACAGTAAATGTTTTTGGTGATTCTATGTCTATAGGTTACACTTTGTTGATAGCAGAAAAACCTGATGCAATGAGAAAGATAGCTGAATCCTTAGCGGAGGATGGGACATTAAAGAAAGTTCCAACAGGTCGAGGCGTCGATTACTATGAATTCATTAGGGATGATATTAAGCATGTGATTGTAGCAGCTGTTGGGCATCTATTTAACTTAAGCCCTGTTATGAGAGGAGAGTGGACATATCCTATCTTCGATGCTGAATGGCGACCAAGTTTTGAGGTAAGAAAACAGTCACATTTCTCTGAAAAATACTTCGAAGCCATAAAGAACTTAGCAGAAGATGCCATGAATTTTATAATATGTTGTGATTTCGATACGGAGGGAAGCGTCATAGGCTCAAACATATTGACGCTCTTATGTGACGCTAAAGATGCAAAGCGAATGAAGTTCAGCACCTTGACAAAAGATGAGTTGATATCTTCTTATACGAATATGTCAGATCATCTCGACTTCGGTCAAATCGAGGCTGGATTGACTAGGCATTGGTTGGATTGGCTCTGGGGGTTGAACCTGACTCGTGCTTTGACGTTGGCTATGAAGAGTCAGGCAGATAAAGGTTTCAAGATTCTCTCAACGGGCAGGGTACAGGGTCCAACTTTAGCCCTTCTTCTGGAAAGAGAGTTGGAGATAAGGAAGTTCACCCCAAAACAGTACTGGCAATTGGAGTTACATTGTAGAGTAGATGGTAACGAATTCACAGCTACGCATAAAAAAGGTCGATTCTGGGCAAAGAATGAAGTAGATGAGATATTAAGAGATTGTGAAGGGAAGGATGCAATAGTAGAAGACATAAAAAAGAGGAGATACAAGCAACTACCACCATACCCATTCAGCACAACGAATCTACAGTCTGATGCTTACTCCCAATTTAAATTCTCTCCTTCCCAAACTATCAACATTGCCGAGAGTTTGTATCAGATGGGTGCTATCTCCTATCCAAGGACTGCCAGTCAGAAGTTGCCAAAAAGCATAGGCTACGAGAAGATATTGAAAGCTTTATGCTCCTTGGAGAAGTATGGCGATCTATGTGATGAGTTGCTCAAGAAGAGAAGATTGGTTCCTCGTGAAGGACCTAAGAAAGACCCTGCCCATCCTGCAATATACCCTACTTCTGAAGTCCCAGATTTAAGGAAGATCACCCCCCAACAGAAGAAGATTTATGATCTTATATCGAGGAGGTTCTTCGCTACATTTGCAGACCCTTCTATAAGAGAGAGTGTACGTGTAATTTTAGCCATTGGCAAAAATAAGTTCATAGCAACTGGTAGGAGGAGTATATCTCTTGGCTGGGTAAAATTTTACTCTCCATATGCCACTTTTGAGGAGCAAGCCCTGCCTGAGACAAAAGTCGGTCAGATATTAGAGAATCTGAAGATCGAGATGCTCGAAAAGTGGACGGCACCTCCAAATAGGTATACTCAAGGATCGATTATTGAAGAGATGGAGAAGAGGAACCTTGGTACTAAAGCTACAAGGGCTGGGATACTGCAGACTTTGTATGGAAGAGATTACATCTCAGGAAAGAGTATCACGGTTACGAAATTAGGAGAAACGGTGATCGATACATTGAGAGATTTCTGCCCTAAGATTATCAGTGAAGAGCTGACAAGGAAGTTTGAGGAAGAGATGGAACTCATCATGAATGAAGAGAAGAGAAGGGAAGAAGTTATAGAGGAGTCGGTAGATATCTTGGTAGAAAATCTTAACGAGATAAAAAAGAATGAAGACAAGATGGGGAAGAAGCTGTTAAAGGGCCTGATGGATTCTAGGAAGGAGGAGAGAAGGCTTGGAGTGTGCCCAAAATGCAAAGGCGAACTAAGGGTCATCAGATCAAGAAAGAGTAGAAAGATATTCGCAGGGTGTAGCTCTTATCCCAAATGTGACAATTCATACCCGCTGCCTCAAAACGCAACTATAACCACTCTTGACAAAGTATGTGGGGAGTGCTTAACTCCAATCGTTCATATTAGAAGGAGGAGAAAGCGACCTTTTACTATGTGCCTTGACCCCAATTGCCCGACAAAGTCGAACCTCTCTTATCAGAAAGCTCGAAGTGTGGATAACGCTTAAAAAGCAAGGATGGTAATGGAGGGCATAGACGATTTAGGGCATGAAGAGTGGATTAGATGGGAATTAAAAGGAGAATTATGGGCTATTGCCGAATCACCCTAGAAATGATGAAGGGGATTATAGGCAGAAAAAGACTTAGCAAGGCATCTCAGATATTTGATCTAAGAAGAATCTTAGAGATGGCTTACATGTTCGCTTTCTTAATCTTAGCGGCTGGCATAATAAACTTTATACTAGAAGGCACGAATCCAAATTTTGCTCAATACATAATCTTGCCTTTGTTTAATTTTCAAAATTTAACAGAAACTCTTTTGAACTTCTTCACTATCATGATCGGTGCAGCTGGATTTTATCTAATGTATCTTGCTGGAAAGAAGATCAGCACCAAAAGAACGGCAAACCTTTACTTTGTATCAGGCTTAATCGTACTGATATCGAGTGCAATAACAACATGGTTCATCCTAAGTACGAAATTTGGTTAAACTTGAGATTGGCTACTGGTCTGCTAGATATCTGACAACTTTATTCCTCTTTTCAATAGCCCTTTTAGCGGCATCTTCTACTTTAATCTTCAACTCGTCGAGATCGTAAGGCGCCTCCTCGCCTACAACCTTCTTGATCTTCGTATAAGCAGATTCTCTGAACTTTAAAGTCAAGTCCTTCTCCCCTTCAGGCGTTATAAGAGCTACTTTGGGAACACCCTTCTCTACCCAACCAACCTTACTTATCTTCACCCCAACCTTTCTAACTCGTTGCATTATCTCTTCAACATGATCTTTAGGCGTGAATATCATAAGAGCGTCTAAAGAAACCCCAAGGTAATCTATCCCCCTATCTTCTAGCAACTCCAAGACCTTGGGGTTCACCAAACCCCTGATCTCCTTCTCATCAAAGTAAAGTGCTAAATTTGATAGCTTTGAAATCTCGGAGGCATCTCCTCTTACACCACCGTTTGTAACATCAGTCATAGCGTAAAGTCTCCCCACAAGCCCTGAGTCCAGTAATGCCTTACACGACTTTACGAATTGGATGTTCAGAGTTTCTAACACTACATCAGGCCTTCCAGAGTATATAGCAGCTGTACAGATCGTCCCCCCACCGGCTCCTTCAGTCATCAAGATCACGCTATCAGGCTTGACCTTATGCCTCGCAGCAAGCATTGACTCGCTTTCAGCAACTCCAATAACCCCAACACAACCAGTAATCCTATCACCTATCACCATATCCCCACCAATTCTCAAAGTGCTACCAGTCAAGATCGGTGTTCCAGTGAGCATGGAGACGGTACTTACTCCTGCTTCAAAGTCGAAGAGCTTGCCTACATCTCCATCATCAGCCAGATGAAGATCGACGAACATGCCTACAGGCCTCGCCCCCTTCACGTAGACATCCCTCAAAGTAGCTCTTGATACATGAAAGCCAGCTAAGAATGGGAAGTCGCTAAGCCTAGAGTGCATACCATCTACAGCTGTAACCAGAACATTTCCCTTTATCTCGATAGCCCCTGCATCGTCATGGTATAGGGGATACAGTAATGCTCTACTACCAGTAGGTAGGCCTGCTATTTCAGCCAATCTTCGATGAACGAAGAAATCTCCTTCTCCCCTCGACCCAACACCCATAACTCCCATTTTGACCCCTGACTTTGCATAATCTAAGACAAAGCGCACAAAATTTGGCTTAGGAGGGATATTGGAATTCCTCACTTCTTCAAGAATAGCATCGGAAATTCTTCCAGCAGTCTCAACGCTGAGTTTATCCTTATAGACCAGTATCTCATCTATTAACCTACTCTTTACTTCTTTTACGCTTATTCCTTTCGATAGTAACTTCCTACTGAGACCTTCAAGATCGGACAAAAAAGGATCAAAAAATAAAAACTCATTCTTTAATTTATGCATTATGTAATT
>JAKLZD010000013.1 GCA_024256245.1 Candidatus Methylarchaceae archaeon HK01M | reverse complement strand
ACCTACTCCCAAGCGCGCGTGTGTGTGGTCAGCCACTCAGTTAGTCACTCACTCAGTCACAGAGAAAACAAAAGTAGCAGAACTAAGGCGCGCGTAGGGGAAAATGACGCTGATTACGCTTTCACGAATTAACGTGTGTGTATATTTATAGACTTCACGAAATACGGATCAGAACCTTTTATATATCCATCATAGTCTCCCGAAAGTGAAGGTAATTATGAACCCAGTAATTGAAGCCATAAACAACAGAAGGTCTATCAGGTCCTATGAAACAAAACCAATTCCGAAGGACATCATCAATACGATCATCGAGGCAGGCAATCGGGCACCATTTACTTCCATAACTCGCTCTCAGCCTTGGCGATTTGTTGTTATCGAAGATCCAGAGTTCAAGCAAAAACTCCTTCAGACCACGCTTCCGTTCTGGAAAAAGTGCACTGAAGGCATGAAGGAGACTTACCCTGAAATCTATAAAATGGGAATGAGCCTCTATGAGGCGATGGACGACCCCAAAGACGTAGTTTACTATAATGCACCTGTCATCATCTTCGTCATAGGCCCAGCTAATAACGCTGTAAGTTGCGCTCTTGCCTGCGAGAACATCATGATTGCCGCACAATCTTTTGGTCTTGGAAGCTGTTATGTGGGATTCGGTTCAACGGTCAAAGGCAATGCTGATGTCGTACAAGCCCTCGAGCTAACGGATGATGAACAAATATACGGGCCTATCGTGCTTGGCTATCCAAAGGTCAACCCTAGCGCGGCCGTAGCTAGCGCGCTAGAGAGTATGGGGCCGAACAAAAAAGAACCTGTGACTAAATGGATCTAGAAGTCAACTAACTTGCTGACAAAGTAGTATCTCTCATAGATAGACGCTACACGTTTAGTGAAGTTGATAAAGCTCTCCGGTATCTTCTATTTCGAGCTTCTTAACCGATGAACAGAAAAAAATATAGAGCTTCTTGTCAAGGCTGTTGAAAAGATTTCGAGCAGATAGTGCTATAGTTAGTAGTAAGTCTTTAATTAGTAGCTCTGCGTCTTTTATCACGTGGGGGGACACATTATCTTGATAGACTATACCTTGCCTTATTTCATTTTGAGGATGTTGATAGATTGAAGTCAGGAAGAGTGCTCGTTACTGGTGGCGCTGGTTTCATAGGTAGCCATCTAGTGGATAGACTCATAAAAGAAGGATTTGAGGTAACGATTCTAGACAACTTAAGCTCAGGGAGAGTAGGAAACATAGCTCACCATTTTAAAAGCAAAAAGTTCAAGCTCGTTAATGGAGACATTAGGAACAGAAGTATTGTGAGAGAATATGTGAGCGGTGTTGACGCCATAATACATTTAGCATCTCTGATAAGTGTCGAGAAGTCCATAGAGAACCCATATGAGACTTACGAAGTCAATACGACTGGAACGTTTAACCTATTAGATGAGGCTGTGAGAAAGGGTGTCAAGAGATTCGTCTACGCTTCATCGACGGCGGTCTACGGTGAGGAGAATCCATTACCCCTAAAAGAAGACAATCCTCTGAGAGGGCTGATATCACCCTATGCTGCATCAAAGGCATCAGCAGAGTGCTATTGCCGTGCTTTATGCAAGAGCCATGGCCTTGAAACCGTTATACTAAGGTACTTCAATGTTTATGGTCCAAGGCAGGAGAGAAACCCATACAGTGGTGTCATAGCCAAGTTCGTAAAGAACTGTATGAACAACCAACCCCTAATGATATACGGTGATGGCAACCAGACTAGAGACTTCATATACGTGGATGATGTTGTAGAGGCAACAATGCTAGCTTTAGAGAAAGATGTTATTGATGAGATCTTTAATGTCTGCACTGGTAGACCAACTAGAATAAAGGATCTGGCTCAGATTGTAAAGGAGATCTCTGGCAGAAATGAGTTGACGATAATTCACGATAAACCAAGGTTGGGGGATATAAAGGATAACTATGGGGATCCTAAAAAAGCTGAGGCGTTCCTTGGTTTCAGATCTAAGGTGAGATTGGAAGATGGTATCAGAAAACTTGTTCATCTCCATCTTCGGCCCTGATGAATATAGGAAAGTAAAGATCAATTATTCTAACTTAAGTTTAAGAATAATATTTAATTGATAAGATATTATTCTAATTATCGATGGGAAACATCCGTTCAAAATCAAGGATGAAAAAAGTAATAACCTTACTAACTGCTCTAATTCTCATACCTTCTGGTTTGATGATTCTTTCGGCATCATCAATAAACTGTGCAGAGACTGAAGCACAAGTGCCATCCTATTCGATTGGGGATTGGTGGAAATACAGATTCAATGAAACAGCCACATGGGGTATGAATGGTAACATTACTATGAAAGTTATCGGAGAATCCATGGTAACGGTGTCCAATACCGAATATAATTGCTATGAAGCAGAAATAACAGGTGGAGGAGAGGCGATCGCCCCTTTTCCCTATCTACCTGCAACTTGGACAATGATTGGAAAGGAGTACTGGCAGAAATCCGATCTAGCCCCTGTCAAGAGCGATTCAGTGATCGAGTGGGACATTACCTTAGAATCTTTTACAAAAATGAAAGTAATTATGAATGCGACCTATAGTCCTCCATTTAATAACTCAGATTTCCCTTTAACAGTTGGGAAGACTTGGTCTATCATTACAAATGAGAATACCACGACCAAAGTTATAATGGACAGTACCGAGATATCAGATATAACAGAAACTGTTGAGATGAACTATAACTTTGAAGTTCTCGGGACGGAGATAATAACAGTAGTTGGAGGCACATTCGACACGATCGTCGTTAAAGGGATAGAACAAGAGACAGGTCATATAGAATACTATTACCCCCCAGAGGTCCTTAACTTTGTTAAGAGTTTGCATTACGATGTAGAGGATACCTTAATACAAAGCTTAGAGTTGATTGAGTATAAGTTACATCATGAAATTCCCTTTGATTACACCCTAATTATCATCTTAGCAGTTGTTATCTTTATAATAATTGTAATTGCTATCATCTACTTTATGAGAGGAAAGAAAACACCTACTCCATCCAGTTAATGACGAACAATGGAGATGAAATGATGAAGAATATTGGAAAAGTTTACTCAATATTTTGTATTATGTTGGCTTTCCTACTTTTCATAATTATGGAATCATCCACCTATCAAATGAATCCTGACCTAAGAATGATTGCAAAAGCAGTTTATTATGTTGGCATAGTTGTTATGATAGGAATGGCCGGATTGCCTTGGATTTTTAACAAAAACTAAATTTTAATCCCGAATGCAAAAATAATAGTGCGGACTATTATAATATTATTCATAGCGCCTTAATGCATGTTATCGTCTTCTCTCTTGCGATCTCTTTAGCTTTTTCAGCGATATACATTCTCTCTGAAAGAGACCAATTTACTAATACGATTTATGGTTCTAGTTATCTTATACTTTTTCCTCCAAAAACGAATGTTACAATTCTATTAGGACAAGTTTCAGATAAAAATTAATCACTATTATCGAATGAATTAGATGCCTATGGATTGGATATAGAAATCAAAGTCTCTGTGTGAACTACATCAGGATGTTGGTCAATTATTTCATATATGTTCCTCTTGAGTTCCTCAATGCTTTCTGCTTCGATCACCAACACAGCGTCGAACCTCCCAAGAACCGAATTGGCCATCTTCAAACCCTTGATGTTGTTTGATTTGATCATTTGACTAGCTGTCCCAGGTTTCATGGTAACCATTATGAAGGCTCTCAAGGCTTTATGGTTTAGAATTTTATTTAAAGACAATAGTTCGAACCTCCATTCTAAGTATAACTCTCAAAAAATAAGAGTAGGGCTTATTTCAAAGCCCTTTCTAAGACTTCCTTCCAGACTTTTAGAGAATGCTCGAAATCTACTAGTGGGATTGCTTCGAAGCTGAGCATCAAACTATATGGTTCCTTTGCTATGATCTCATTCAGTTCTTCGAGTGATTCTACATTAAGGATTACAAATCCCTTACTTTGTCCAGAAAAAGTATATGATGCAAGAAGCTTGCCTTTACCTTTAAGATTCTTTTCATATTCCATCGAAGCTGGAACCAGATCTATTGCTGTCTTCATCATTTCTGGAGGCATTGGTAGCATACACCAATTTACCAAGAACTTCATGTCGAAAGTAATAATCGATATGTTGTTTTATATGCTTTCTGGATTCAGATATTAAAAAAAATAGGCGTGGAGAGTTTTGGCCCCTTCCACAGATACATGGATTATTAGAAACTGGAATACAAGCTGTGTGCATAGGGTTTATTAAAAAGACAGCGATAATTTCTTCGGTGTGAGCAACCCGAACCTTCTTATTTACATGTTTTTCTCTGCTCTTGGAACTCTACTGCTGACTATCTTTATTGGGTTTGCATACGATAGTATCCGAAAAGAGATGAGGAGAGAACCATGAAGTACAAAAGCGTAATCGTAACCAGAAGAGGCTCTCCTGAAGTTCTCGAGATCATCGAAAATGATTTGCGATTACCGTTAGCTGGAGAAGCGCGGATTAAAATCCTCGCCACGGGCGTGTGCCAGGATGACATTGCCGCTCGGATTGGCAACCGACCTTTTCCGCCTAAGATACCGTTTGTGCCGGGTTATACCATCCTTGGCGTCGTCGATCAAATTGGTGAAAGTATTACCGACTTCGCCGTGGGTGACCGCGTCGCTGCTTTGACGACTTTAGGGGGCTATGCCGAGTACATTTTTCTTGGAGAAGAAGATCTTGTTCACGTTCCCACAACCTTGGACCCGGCGGAAGCTGTAATCCTTATCCTGAACTACTTGGTTGCTTACCAGGTGCTCCATCGGTCTGTACAGGTTAAGGCGGGTGATCGGGTGCTCATTATTGGCGCGAGCGGTGGTGTTGGGACAGCTTTCCTACAACTTGGCAAGCTGGCTAATCTCACGATGTACGGGATAGCGTCCCGCAGCAAACACAGCGTACTGACCGAACTTGGTGTGATACCTATTGACTACCACACTCAAGACTTTGTTGAAGTGATCCGGCAAGCGGAACCCGATGGCCTCGATTTCGTCTTCAATGGGATGGGCGACGACTACATCGGGCGCGGATTGAAAGTGCTACGGCGTGGCGGCACGTTGGTGCAATATGGTGCCCCGCAGAGTTTTTCACGCTTTTTACTTCTTCTAGTCAAGTTCGCTCTGTTCAACTTGCTGCCGAATGGAAAGGCAGTGAAGGGATATGGAACTCATAGAGTAGATAGACGGCTGCTCATGGAAGACTGGGCAAAACTCTTCAAGCTGCTTGAAGAAGGAAAAATAAAACCTATCATTACAAAGAAGTTCCCCATCTTGGAAGCGGCCAAAGCCAATGAACTGCTGGAAAGCGGAAAGGTAATCGGCAATATTGTCTTGTTGGCGCCGGAACTGTTGTAAGATTATACATGTTTAATCAAGGGTATAGACCTCAAGGGCTTTCTCATAAGCGTCTATAGCAATAAAAAAAGGGGAAATGTTCTGTTGAATCAGTGTTATCTTAGTTGATTATTTACGGAGGTGCGCGCCTATCTTATGGACTTCCTCAGTGAACTTTTCCAAATCATATTGTTGCGCGAATAACATCGTGCTCCATCTACCAGTAAAACTAGACAGGAAATAAATCTCCTGTAGTTCATCATCACTAGCACCATGTAACTTTGCGGCTGCTGTATGGAAAAGCGTGCAGTACGGACATCTGGTGTTTGCAGCGATCGCCAATCCTATCATTTCCCTATATTTAGCTGGTATTTTTGATTCTCCCAGAACGTATTTCTTGAAGAGAGGCCATTCATTAATCAGGACATCATCTGCTAAGGCCTGCATAAAACCTGGCACTAATCCAATCGTGGCCTCTATATCTTTCAGGGTGTCCTCGTATTTTCCCATTTAATTCTCCCCAACTTTTCTTTTAGTTTTTTGTCTATTTAAATTCGCTTACAAAACATAGTAATCCTTGCAGAATCAAAAGTGTCCGTGTTGCGTGCATATCTGGAGGAGTACGCTTTCAAAAGAACTTAACACTATAACACTATAATTATGCGGGCTAACATATGAAAGATCAGTTCACTGTATATAATAGACACCTAAGGATATATTCACTTTGATAGAATCTAAGGAAAAGATACTAGTACTAACAGACAATGAGTTCTATAATCGATTTAAGACCGATTTCGAAACTGTTGTTTAATTGGAGGGGTTGGAGTCGTACTGGGCGTTGAGCCCATATGGCTAGTAGTTCCAGGGACAATGTTTACCTTCTCGTTGGGCTTAATCTGGATAGTCCATTTGTTGCATAATTAACATATTTTAAGAATGATTTTAGAGGTTCAATAATATCATAATTGTTGCAAAATAGAGGATTGAATCGTTTATCCATCAAACATACTCACTCCTGCTGTAAACAAACGCACCAATAAGCAATAGAGCTACACTGAATGCCACTATCACTATGAAGTCAATATAGATGGGCAGGGCAAAACTTCCTATCAGAAAACCCCTCAAACCATCCACTGCATAGGTCAACGGATCCCCGAGCATAATCCCCTTCATTACATCTGGAGCAGTTTCAATTGGAAAGAATGCACTCGATAAGAAGATTAAGGGAAATATCAACAAGTTCATTATCAGCTGAAATCCTTGAAAGTCATCCAGCTTTGAAGCAATGATCAAACCCATACTGACTGAAAAAAAGGCCATAAGTGCCATAAAGATTAAGGCTGGAATAATCCCCCATAAGTTTATCTTTACCCCTAACAGCATACTGATTCCTAGAACGGTCAAACCCTGAACTATAGCCAAAGTCGACCCTCCTAGAGTCTGTCCTATTACTATAGTAAGTCTACTAACCGGTGCCACCAATACTTCTTTTAAGAATCCGAACTGCTTATCCCAGATTACAGATACCCCAGCGAACATCGATGAGAAGACTACAGACATGGCTATGATGCCAGGTGCCAAGAAATCTAAATAGTTAAGATTTCCCTCAAATCTGATGAAACCGAATCCAAAACCGAAAAGCATCAGAAAGAAGAAAGGCTGCACAAGATTGGCCACCAGCCTGCTTCTCGCTCTAAAAAACCTTTTTATCTGTCTGAGCCATAACACATATATGGCTTGAAAGTTGGAGGAACTCAACTTCTCATCCTCCTTCTTGCCATCATCTTCATTCTCCCATTCGCATTCCCTTCTTCCCTTATAGACCTACCAGTATAATGAAGGTATACATCCTCAAGGTTCGGCCTTCTCAAATTGATGGATTCGATATTTACATCTACATCATCAGCGATCTTAACTAAGGCCGCTATCTTGCCTTCTCCCCCCCTTACATATACCTCCAAAGCGCCGTTGTGTATCAAGACCTTATCCACCCAGTCCTTCTTTTCCAGCTCAGTCTTTAGACTCTGATGGTCATTACAGCTCACCGTAATAACATCGGTTCCCACCAAGTTTCTTAATTGAGCCGGTGTATCGGTTACTATTATCCTACCTTGGTCGATTATGGCTATTCTATCCGAAAGATACTCGGCTTCCTCCATATAATGAGTGGTCAGAAAGATCGTTATCCCTTTGCTTTTATTCAAGTTCAGAATATACTCCCATATCGCCCTTCTTGTCTGAACATCCAAACCCAAAGTTGGTTCATCCAAAAATAAAGCCTTAGGGTAGTGCATCAACCCTCTGGCAATCTCCAACCTTCTTCTCATCCCCCCTGAGTAGTTCTTCACAAATTCATCTGCTTTATCTTCGAGTCTCACCAGCTTCAATACCTCCTCTATCCTTTTGTTCCTTTCGTTCTTGCTCAATCCGTATATCCTAGCATGAAAATCCAAGTTCTCTTTACCTGTTAGTTGATCGTCTAGTGCTGGATCTTGGAATACTATACCTATACACCTTCGAACCTCATCTGGTTCTTTTACAACATTATAATTACATACATAGGCATAACCTTCCGTCGGCTTTATCAGTGTTGAGAGCATCCTTATAGTGGTGGTTTTTCCAGCACCATTGGGGCCAAGAAATCCAAAGATTTCCCCTTCCTTAACCTCCAAGTCGACATGGTCAACTGCAACTATTGTCTTATCGTAAATCTTGGTCAATCCCTTAGCTACGATTGTCGCCATCTTTTATAACGCTCATGATTGAGATATCGTTTACTATTTTAAGTTTTAAATATTAAGAACTGCCGAAATCTTTAGACATCAAAGTCGCAGTCGCATTCAACTCGATCTGACCACTCTAGCCATAATTGGTGCAGTAATTATCATTTTGATACTCGTTGTAGCGTATCTGATTCTCAGGGGAAGAAGACCCCCAACACCAGTGCCTCCAACTTAAAATAAATTTATTAGACTATCAGCTTGACTTTTCTGGATAGATCTATCTTCTGATCGTCCGTTAGCTCACCCTTTAATTAAACTGGTTGCACTTAGACAAGTGTTCTTTAATATACATAAATGCTCTCATATAATAAAGATTTAATTATATCTCACGATATAGCTCACACATAATGAATCGTACTAGTCTTCTGCAGCTATTCACATTAACACTGATGATAATTTTAGCCTCTGCATGTGTTACTCCTGCATTGGCTCAAGATCAAGGTGACTATATAGTAACAGAATATTTGGAAGATAATCTGGTCAAGATAACTCCTGAGGGTGAAAGGACGGTGTTATATGAATTCAAACCTTTTACATATCCTTGGGGTTTAGTCGTAGACTCTGACGGGAACTATATAGTAACGAATTGGGGTGCAGATAGTCTGGTCAAGATAACTCCTCAAGGTGTGAGGACAGTGATATATGAATTCGTTGGTGGGACTGGGCCTATAGGGATAGCTATTGACTCCGAAGGAAATTATATAGTAACAGAATATTGGGAAGACAATCTGGTCAAGATAACTCCTGGTGGAGCAAGGACGGTGATATTCGAATTCGATCCTGATACTTATCCTGCAGGTGTAGCTATTGACTCTGATGGTAACTATATAGTAACGAATGGGGGTGCAGACAATCTGGTCAAGATAACTCCTCAAGGTGTGAGGACAGTGATATATGAATTCGTTGGTGGGACTGGGCCTATATGGGTAGCTATAGACTCTGATGAGAATTATATAGTAACAGAATGGGATGCAGACAATCTGGTCAAGATAACTCCTCAAGGTGTGAGGACAGTGATATATGAATTCGATCCTGATACTAGACCTTGGGGTGTAGCCATAGACTCTGATGGGAATTATATAGTAACAGAACATCGGGAAGACAATCTGGTCAAGATAACTCCTCAAGGGGTGAGGACGGTGATATATGGATTCGATACTGATACTGGACCTGCAGGTTTAGTCATAGACTCTGATGGGAATTATATAGTAGCAGAGACGTTTACAGAAAATCTGGTAAAGATAACTCCTCAAGGTGTGAGGACAGTGATATATGACTTAGTTGGTGGGACTGTACCTTGGGGTGTAGCCATCTACCCAGATCTCATTCCTCCAACTGTCTCTATCACCTCTCCTACAAGTGGGTCTTACGTAGGAAACACAACACTAGTTCAAGGTACGAGTGAGGATACTCATTCTGGTATTAAGAAGGTAGAGGCCAGGATAGATGGTGGTTCATGGCAGCT
>JAKLZD010000152.1 GCA_024256245.1 Candidatus Methylarchaceae archaeon HK01M | reverse complement strand
ATTTAGAGAGTTCGATGGAAATATAGCCCGAGCCTATCCCTATCTCCAATTTAACCTTGCCAGAGTATCTTCCAATCGACCTAGCAAGGAGAAAAGTATCTTCTGCTGGCTTATAAGGAATCTCTTCCATAATCCATTACAACTCCTTCAGGATTTTTCGAGCTTATGAAGAATGAATCTCTATCATATCACCATCTCTTAACTCGAAACTTCGACCGACTCTAATACCTTTGGGATCGTCTCCCCTCCAGACCCTCGCATAGCGAAAGAATCTTGCCATCTCCTTGTGAATCTCCTCAGCCACGTCGATGGCTTCAGCGCCTTTCTTCATGAGCAGGGGCTTGTTTGCAGTCTCTCCACCTATCACTTTTGTGTATATACGGATCAAGTCAAGTCGTTTTAGAATATGAAGTGCTAACTTATCTGGGCCAAAAGTCGATTCGAATACAAGTAGATCGGGAAGTAGACTCCTCAACTGATCGATACGATCTCCCCTCAGAGCAATAAATACAGCCTTCTTCACCATCCTACCAAACAAGGCTGATTCGACATCTTCTAAAGTAGAGTCACATGTTATCTTCACTACGGCGTTCCTGATTTGATAGCCAGATATGAAATCGGCTATTTCTCTCTCATCACATACCTTAGAATAACCCACTATCCTTATGCCTCCGCTCGGTGTCTGAGCTATCTCGACCTTAGGGTAATCTGAACGTATATCCATGTTGTGGGATTCGAACCAATCTATTACGTCTTGAGCATAACTTAATGGTTCATAGCCTAAGACAATTAGCATACCATCGGCATTCCTGACAAGGTTCATAAAACGCTCAAGCTTCCCTTCACCCACTCTTCTATCAAAGGGGACAACGATCAACTGAAATTGAACCTCAGCCCCCTTGAATACACTCAAGATAGGTCTCATCAGAGACTCGTGAGCCTTTACATCAGACTTAGTCAAGAGGTTAAAGAAAGATATAGCTGTATGCAAGGTCCCGACTACAGCCAGTTGGGTAAGCTCTCCTTTCTTAACAACCCACTCCAGTCGAGAAGAGCCTCTGCGCTTTGATCTTGCCCTCTCCACCTCATCCTCTAAGGACGATATCTGCCTCTTGATCGACTTCTCCAAGCGTTCTGTTCCCTTATGCTTTGGGAAGCTAGAGTAGAACTCCTTCAGAAGACGTAGTTTTGTGGCTGGATCTCGAGCAGCTATCGCTTCTGACCATTTTACCTTAGCCTTCTCTGGGAGATTTGTAACCATCAAATTGAATATATCGTAGAAGCCTAAAAAATCTTGGGTTAGATCCCAGAAGATTGTAGTAGCCCCTTGTCGATCTGCCTGTATATGAGGTATAATAGTTGGGGAAAAAGGAATAATGCTGGTGAATTTTGAGATTGCATAGTACGTGATGTCGAGTATCGGTGAAAGATCTTTTTTGAAACACACAAAGAAATTATTCCTCGTCATTTCCAGAAAGGCATGGTGATGGTCAGTCTCATGTAGTTTTATTTTTTTTAAATAATGAAGAATATGGTTTTTTAAGGCAAAGAATATTGAAATACTAACCAGAGACCTAAAAATCTTGAGGATAGATTGAGGGAAATTGTAGTAGCCCTTATAGAGCCTATCTATGAAGTGAATGTGGGGCATATAGCCCGAGTTATGAAGAACTTTGGAGTAGAAGAGCTATTATTCGTTAATCCAAAGTTGAACTTAAGGGATGCAAGAAAGTTTGCATCTCATGGGGTGGACGTCCTTGAAAGGGCAAGAGAGATAGACTTTGATGAATTGAAAAAGAGTTTCGATATGATAATAGGTACTACAGCTATAGTATGCGGTAAATCGTCCCAAATTCTGAGGAAGGTATTGACACCTGATGGTCTTGCTAAAAATTTAGAAAGTGTTATGGGCAAGGTATGCTTACTTTTTGGGCGTGAAACTTCAGGGCTTAAAAATGAAGAGTTGAAGCTTTGCGATCTGGTAGTAAGCATAAGGACAGGGACAGACTATAAAACTTTGAACATATCACACTCTCTTGCCATAATTTTATATGAAATATTGAAGAAAAGAATAGCAATCCCTGAAGAGATGGCATCGAGAGAAGATAAAGAGAGAACTATAGATTACTCTATCGAACTGGCAAAGATGTGTGGGTTTCCACAACATAAAATATCTTTGTTGGAAGAAGCTATAAGAAGGGTATTGGGAAAGGGTAGGCCCACTCCTAAGGAGTTATATCTTATGATGGGCTTGCTAAGGGAGGCGATCTTGGCTTTACAAAGAGCGATGTCTAACTGATTTTTTAAAGACGTAAAGGGGCGACGGACTTTATATAACTGTCAAGTCAAGCTTGGGATCGATGCCGTATGTCTTCATATTTTCCCCATCTTCACTTTTAATCAAGGACTTTGATCGACGAGGCTTTCGCCTTTTCCTTTCTGACCAAGTACCATATAGTTTACCACAATCTTTACACCTTACACCTGAATCAGAGTAAAATAGCACATCTCCTCCACATAGGCATTTTCCGAAGATGCCACATTTTTCAACTACTTGAACCAAACGAACTGTTTTCTGTCGCATAAAATATCACAGATATAACATAACTTATGTTATATTATTATATAAATCTTATGTTAAATGTGAAAGGGTTGGGTTTTATATTAGATAGAGAATAGTTCACTATATGTGTTTACGTTTGAAGTTCGGGTGCTTTCGATGTACTTATGAGCCATTTTTGATGATGAGCTTGTACCATTCACATTCATGCTTTAACGAGCATATATCACATCGAGGTTTAATCGGCCTACATACTCTCTGACCGAACCTGACGAACAGTTCATTGAACTCGAGCCAATACCTTTTGTCGATTATCTTCATCAGCTCTGATTCTGTTTGCTCTGGCCTCTTCGTATGAACTATGCCAATCCTATTCGTGATACGATGTACATGAGTATCGACTGGTATTGCTGCTTTACTGAATCCATAAACCAAGACACAATTCGCTGTCTTCCTACCAACAGATGGCAATGAAAGTAGTTGTTCAAGATTGCTGGGCACTTCCCCCTTGTATTGCTCCATCAATATCCTTGAAACTTCCTTTATCTTCCTTGCCTTTATACGATAAAACCCTGCAGGTTTGATCAATTCTTGTATTATATCTTCGTCGGCTTCTGAGATTTCTTTCACATTTTTATAGACAGAGAAAAGTTTCTGGACTGCTTTTCTTGTATTCTCATCCCTCGTCCTCTGGGAAAGTATAGTTGATATCAGGACATTGAAAGGATTACCTCTATTCTCATGGGTTTCTTTTAAATAAGCATTCTTGGGCACATATGCTTTAACCATCTTTCTAATCTCCCTGATCAAAATATTTACATTCATCATTTGATGTCGATGCTTGGGAAACTTTTAAAGGATGTTATATTTGAAAATGAGAGAGAGAAAATTCGATCAGATAAAATTCAGGTGAGATTTTGGAAGGATTTACTCTTGGGGTTCTAGCTTCTGGTAGAGGATCGAACTTTCAATCCATGATAGATCATATAAGATTGGGTGTATTAGAAAATGTAAGATTTGGAATTCTGATTTGTAACAAGAAAGATGCTTATGCATTGAAGATTGCAGAGCAAAATGAAATAGAAAGGAAGTTCATAGACCATAGCAATAAAAAAAGAGAGGCTTTCGATAGGGAAGTTGTCGATGTGCTCAAGGATCATGATGTAGACTTAGTAGTCCTCTCAGGGTTCATGAGGATGATCAGCCCCTACTTTATCGATGAGTATGAGCATAGTATCATGAATATCCACCCCTCTTTGTTGCCTTCATTCCCAGGCCTTCATGCACAGAGACAAGCTATAGAGTATGGGGTGAAGGTGTCTGGTTGTACTATACATTATGTGGATAAGGGTTTAGATGTAGGACCTGTGATCCTACAATATCCAGTGTCAGTAAGAGAGGATGATACGGAAGATTCCCTTTCTGATAGGATCTTGGTCTTCGAACATAGGCTTTATCCAAAAGCGATCCAATTACATGTAGATGGAAGGTTGAAGATTGAAGGTAGAAGGATAAAGATAGATTACAGCTATCATTGGGAGGAGAGATGGGAGAAAAGGCAAAGGGTTTATGTCGAATATCAAAAAGAAAGATGGGCTAAAGAAGGCAAGCCCCTGGATGAGGTATTAAGATGACAGCAGTATTAATGGATGGAAGAAAAATTTCGGAAGAGATTAAGAGTAAGATAAAGGAAGAAGTTGGATCATTTATTAGGGATGGTATAACACCTTGCTTGGCTACGGTCTTGGTCGGTGAGGACCCAGCATCCAAGATCTACCTTAGGATAAAGCATACGAACTGTGAGAAAGTTGGCATAAAATCTGAGAACTACCAGCTCTCAGAAGATATAGAAGAAAAGAAGTTGATAGAATTCATTGATGAATTAAACAAGAATGAGAGTGTTCATGGAATCTTATTGCAACTACCCCTTCCACCACATCTTGACAGTTATGATGCAATATCTAGTATATCTCCAGATAAAGATGTAGATGGACTTCATCCTTATAATGTAGGTCGTCTTTCTTCTAAAAGATATAACTTCATACCATGCACCCCAGAAGGGATAATAGTGATGCTATCTCACTACAATATTGATATAGATGGGAAGCATGCAGTGATAATCGGTAGAAGTGATCTAGTGGGCAGACCTGTGTCAAAGCTCTTATCCTATGTAGACCCTCTGCAAATGCTTCTCTTTAACACAGATACGCTCTTACTCAACTCAAACGCAACCGTAACCACATGCCATTCAAGGACCAAAAATCTGGACAAAATTATAAGAGATGCAGACATATTGATAAGTGCTGTTGGTCGGCGATACACGGCTGAGCTCTCTTCTTCAAGAAGATTTTTAGAGGGATCACTCAGTATACTCAACTCAATCGGTTCTTACCCAGACTTAAAGAGGTTTGAAAGAGACGGTTTCATCGTAACAAAGCGTATGATAAAAAAGAGCTCTGTGGTGATCGATGTCGGTGTGAACAAGATAGAAGGTAAAATATATGGAGACATAGATTTTGAGGGGGTCAAGAAAAAGGCAGGTTACTTGACACCGAATCCTGGCGGAGTAGGTCCAATGACTGTTGCTATGCTTTTATACAACACATTGATCGCTACAAGTAAACAAACTAAGCATGAGCGTAGATTACGTATCATATAACTAAATAACTTAGAAGATAGATTGGTTTTATTCGTCCCACAATATATGAATCTAACAAATATTTTTTGTTGCAAGATTTATAGATCAAGCATAATAAACTTGTTATATCCCAACAATAAATGATTTACGTTGGTGGCAATCCTGAACATGAGGGAAAAATCTGACTTTAAAAAATTCTGATGTAAATAGATTTTTCGATTTCAGAACATTTTTAAAATATGAGTTTAGAGGTAGTGTGGTAAAAGATATGTCAAGTGAAGAACCATCTAAAAGTAAGGAGCCCATGAAAGTAAAAGAATTAACCCCAAATTCGAGAGAAGTTAACGTGATCGTCAAGGTCGTTTCGATAAGTCAACCTAGAGACGTTACATCAAGGAGAGACCTATCAAGGCATAGAGTTGCAGATGCTTTGATTGGAGACGAAACAGGGTGTCTATATCTCACTCTTTGGGATGAAAAAATAGACGAAATTGCTGAAGGGAAGACAATAAGAATCGAAAATGGTTACATCAACTTATTCAGAGGGTCTATGCGTCTAAATATAGGAAGGTATGGTAGCTTAGAATCCTTAGAAGAATCTCCCATCTCAGAAGTTAACACAGAGAATAACTTATCCGATAAGGAATACGAACAATGGGGCTATCGTAGAAGAAGGTATTAAACGGCTTCCAGATTTCTTCAAGAACTTGTGAAGTGGCATAACACCAAGGCTGGGATGAGAATCTTAGGTTCAAGTTGAGATACTGTATTGTTAACTTAACTATACTTTTATGGGATGTTCTATATAATAAATTCAAGACTGTAAGGAAGACATTCTCTCCAAATTTTTAGAGGACTATCGTTTACGTTCTTATAAAGTAAATGAAGGAAAGAAAGTTAAATTAGTAATGTTCTGTTTGTTTTTTCTTCTTATAAACTAGGTTTGAATACTAGAGTATTTTATAAGTTCAAATCATTACAGCAGCTGCAATACAATAAGTCCAGAGCCCATCTTTATTACCTCTGACTGACTGGCAAATGTTCCGTGTCCTTACAGTCTTATTTAATATTCGCCATAACTCTTGCTTTTCATCATAAGATTTGTCGATATCAAAACTCTCAACGCCCATAGTAGATGCCAACATGAAAGCGGCCAAATCTTCTGCATATTCTCCAGCCTTTTCTCGAGTCTGTCCAAAAGCATGATGTTCTGATAGATAACCATGGTGTTTCTTATTTTGTGGAATAGCAACACCTATTGCCGCAGCTATGAGCCTATTAGGTTCATTGGTCTCAATTTTGCTCATAACAACATGGACGATCTGCCCAGGAGAAAGTAATTTAAAACCTGCATTTTTGGATATAAGTTTCGCATTAGGTGGGAAGATACTCGATGTATAGACTAGATTGCAATGAGCTATTCCTGCATCCCTCAAAGCCAATTCAAAACTCGCCAATTTTTCTTTGTGTATGCCCAATCCTTTTGTTAGAAATATCTTTGTGGGTATCATCAAATCACCTAAATATTTAATTAATTTAAATATGTCTTTCCAATAGAATTAGAATCGCCACAACACCTTGTATATTAAAATTTATAGTTGAAAGAAGCTTAGATGAAGATAGCAGTCAAGAGAAGGACTACAAAAGAGAAGGTAATGATAGCAAGACCACCTTTCTTAACGAGGGAGAAGGACTTTTCAAGAACTATCGAGAGATTGTCTATAAGCTTCAGGCCGATAACCTTTACCAAGGAATCGACCCATTTAACTTGAAATTTAGCTCGAGCTATACGTTCTACTGCCTTATCCATGAGGGTCTTTATAGCTTCTGATAACTCATTTAAACCCGTCCTCTCTCCTAGCGTGATATAACCCTTTAGATTAGATATCTTGCCAGCAGTTACATGAGTATCAGAGGTACATAACTCTAAGAGAGGTGCTTTTGAGTCCTTGAACCTTTCTAACAATTCCTCTCTTAAACCTTTGGCAGCGTTGTTCGAGTCTGAGACGACAATGCTATACTTTTCACCATCTATATCCAAGATGAGAAGGCCGAGTCCAGCAGGTCCTATATCTTCTCCTAACTGGAGATCAAACTCTGAAGAGTGGGCAGCACCGACCATAAGATCGTGTTGACCACGAGACTTCAAATTGCTCAAGGCTTTCTCGATGGCTTCGATAAGATCGTCATAATCTTCCTTTCTTATGTGCTCCCCTTGTGAGTTATGCGTATCTGCTATTATGGTATAACTATAACCAAATTTAAGAGCCAAACCTTCTACCTTTTGCTTCAAATCTAATGGTAAATCCTCCATGCCAAATGGAGATAAAGTAGGCATCACGAACACTACATCTCCAAAGGCTATACATGTAGATATTGCCTTTCCAACTTTTGTAGTTACAGGGTTACTGCAGGTCTGGCCCGAGGCTACCGTTTTAAGACCTTCAAATGTCGCGATGAATCTATCTACTTCTCTTTTAGACGGAAGGTTGAGCTCATGACCAGAAATTCCGTGAAGAATCAAGGGTGAGAAGCCTTTTTTCAAGAACCAATTTCTGATGTATAGTGGTAAGTTGCTACTCCCCACTGAATGGAAGGGGCCTGGGTGCACCTCTGGTATAACAAGTGCCAGCTTCATAACTGCTGAATCGAATATCATCACACTAGCCCTGACGGTTTGCTGAGAACTCATCTTCTCCATAAACTCTTCAATAAATTCAGGGTGATCGGCAGCCCATGCTGAAAGAAAAGAACGAAAGAGGTTCAAAGAGCCCACTCCAATTAATCTGGCACCAGATCGATCGATTACGATCAAGTAGAGTGCGACTGAAGATATAATCCCTGCTCCACCTAAAGCAGGGATGGTGTAGACCGCAGCCATCTCAATGGTTGATGGAAAGGGGAACAGCATGGGGACCAACAATAAGGGCTGAAAAAAAGCACTAAAAACTCTCTTCGACAGGCGCCCATAGAAGATGGAGGCGGATACCAGCATCCTGAATGCTATGACGCAAAATAAGCCTAGAAGTAAAAGAGAGATATATTTCTCGAGATGGATCGAAAAAGGGATAGATAGGATGAGACCGAAGAAGACGATCGATAGCCATATCAAGTTAGAGATGGATGATAAAACGACAAGCCTTCTGAAGGTTACCAATGGATTACCCTTTAAGACCATCTGCTCGATTATAATGGATGCAAATAGTACTGCTTCAAAGGCAAGAAAAGTTATGAAGGTAGACGAGTTGATTCTATAAAGTACAATATGGGAGGTAATGAACAATGTGGCGGATATAATAATGGCTAGAAGGACTGCTGTCTTTATCGATGGCAAATTGAAAAGGGCATGATACCTCCTAACTATGTTCGACTTAGAGTCTTTCTGCAGAAGTTTTCCACCTTGATTTACAATGGTAAGAAGATGTTGAAGAGGATGGAGACGACGACCAAGCCAATTGCGACAGCTATAACTATCTCAGGGCGGACTTTTGCTCCTTTACTTTCATCCTCGAAAAAGCGAAGAAGCCCGGCACTAGAAACAGGCATAGGGGCCCCACGTTTCTTTTTCTTACTGCTCAAAGAATAACCTCCATCATATGGATATACAATTGTGGTTAAAATGTGTTACTTTTTCGGTTCTGTTAAATTAGGGGGTATGATAAAAAAGAAATTATTCTTCTTCATTATCATATTCTTATTCACTAACCCCTCTCTCTGGATTACAGAATTTTTAGTTCTGTTGATTTTTGGGTGTTTTTTATTATGACGTTTGATGTCGTATAGGCTGAAACATCTCCACCAAAAGCGGACTGTATACCAGCGATAAACTTACCACCTACTCCTCTTGTTCTAGGGGTCAAACCTGTAACAACTCCTAAGACCTTTGTTATGCGATAGCCTGGCACGCTAGGTGTGGTAACCATTATAAAACCTTCTTTATAGCCCATTTTATATCAATAACAAGTACAAACTCCGATATATATGTTAGACTTGATAGCAAAATAAGTTTAATTGTAAGAAGCTGTTATTTCTATCATTCTCTATTAACTTAAATAATCGACTAAAATATTTTGATTGAGTTAAACAAAAATGATGAATTTTGATGAGCTATTTGATGAATTGCAAAAGCGTTCGAACTTGGATAGAAGCGCTCTGTTAAAGTTAATAGAGGAAAAGAAAAAAAAGGTGGGAGCGGGTTACTTGACAGATAGGGGTGCCATCTTCCTTGTAGCTTCAGACTTAAGCGTGTCCTTGGATCAGGTGGGAACTTCTGATCTGACCATTAAAAACCTCTATATCGGGGCTAATGAAATAACGATAGTAGCCCGGGTGTTGAGTGTATATCCAATTCGAACATATATGAGAAGAGATGGGTCTCAAGGCTACTATAGCAGAATGATACTTTTCGATGGAGATGATTTCACAAGGTCTGTTTTATGGGATGAAAAGGCCAATTTGATCGAGACCCTTAATATAAATCCAGATATAGTCGTAAGGGTTGCCAAAGGTTATGTAAAAGCCGGTTTGGATGGACGGCCTGTACTACACGTAGGTTCAAGGGGAAATATTGAAGTCATCGATGATGAAAAGTTGATCAGTAAATTTCTAACAGTAGATGAAATAACAAAGGATGTATCCGGGATAAAATCTCCAACTTCATTTGTTTCGGTTCGTGGTTCTGTAGTGACAGAACCGAAATTATCCGAATTTATCAGGAAAGATGGCGGCCAAGGTTCTGTGGTATTATTTTACATGAATGATATAGAAGATGATGAAACCCGTCGTGTTGCCATATGGGATAGCGAATCTGAATTAATATCTAGGTTAAAACTGGGCTCGATTGTACGTTTAATCAATGTAAAGGCGAAGATGACATCATATGGCGAGATAGAGTTGCACGGTGATGCAGGGACCTTCTTAGAAGTTATTTCCAAGGAAATTGTTCCTAAAGCCTCACCTATGATCTTCAGATTGCTATCCATAGGCCCTAAACAAGAAGAGAGACGCATATCGGCTTTATTGGTAGATTCTAAAAAGAGGTTCTATACATTGATGGCTAGGGGTGATGCTTGTGATAAGATCTTATCGATCGAGCCTGGCAACCTTATAACTTGCTATCCAAAGGAGATAATAGATTCAAAGATCGTTTGTGATGATGATAAATCCATAATCCCTAAAACTTTAGACGATGCAATATATCTTAAATCCCAATCACTATTCTTAAAGGTCAAAGAAATATCGAATGTAGACACCCCTATCTTCCTTGAAGCCATAGCACTCTCACATGTAAGAATTAAAGACGTAGCAACGAAAGATAGTTTGATCGTTAAAAGAGCAGAGATCATGATAGGAGACGAAACTGGAGAGATAAAGATAATCGCTTGGAGGGATCTGACACGCCTTTTTGAGGGGATTTCTTCAGGGGATAGATTAAGGATTGGCGGAGTCGTCCCTCAGATGTCGGGTACCGAACTAACCCTTCTCATCAGACCATATTCATCGATTGAGAAGATCTTCCGTTAAATATGAGTGTCATCTCGCCCTTGAACGTACTCTTGGCTCAAGCAGAGTCCAGAGCCACTTTACAAACTCACTAAGGTTCTTCGTCTGAATGAATACGTCCCCTGGTCCTCTTATCTCTGTTACGAGTCCTTCTCCACCTAGTATGGTCTCTTTCAAGCCTCCAAACTTCATTACTTTGTAACTGCAAGCATCAGAGAAGGCTACGAGATGGAAGTTATCTACGATTAAGGTCTCTCCAGCAGATAAATTATGGATATCTAGGGCTCCAAATGTGTTTATGAAAAGTTCTCCATTGCCACTAACTTTGATCATGAAAAGTCCTTGTCCAAAGAGTCCCTTAGTGAAGCCTTGCCACTTTACATCTAAGTCTACTTTCTCTGTTGAAGAGATGTAAGCAGACTTCTGAATGATGAAGCCTCTGTCTGGCCTGATCTCGATATGCTCGATGTCTCCTAGAGGGGCTGAGACCAAACCGATCTTGCCTTTTGTATCCTGGGCAGTATAGTCGTTGACAAAGAAAGATTGACGACCCAAAAAGGTGAGGCCCAAGCTACCCAAGAAGCTCTTCTCCCTCATCCGAGTCTTCACTTTTATGTTGGGGCTCATATAAGTCATCGCTCCAGCCTCTCCCGTTATAGTTTCGTTGGACTCGAGGCGAACCTCTAGAAGAGAGTAAGATGGCCGATATTTAATTTCGTATTCCAAATTTAT
>JAKLZD010000015.1 GCA_024256245.1 Candidatus Methylarchaceae archaeon HK01M | reverse complement strand
GCAGAAACACCAGTGGTATCCAGTGATACGCTCCAGGATGTAGTTCCAGTAGCCAGCTGCCATGAACCACCATCTATCCTGGCCTCTACCTTCTTTATATCTGAGTGAGTATCCTCACTCGTACCTTGAACTAGTGTTGTGTTTCCTACGTAAGACCCACTTGTAGGAGAGGTGATAGAGACAGTTGGAGGAATGAGATCTGGGTAGATGGCTACACCCGCTGGCCCCTTAGCGTCGAATTCGTATATCACCGTCCTTGCTCCACCAGGAGTTATCTTGACCAGATTATTTGCCCCATATTCCACTACGATATAATTCCCATCAGAGTCTATAGCCACACCAATAGGAAAAGTAAAAGAATCGAATTCGTATATCACCGTCCTTGCTCCACCAGGAGTTATCTTGACCAGATTATTTGCCTCATATTCCACTACGATATAATTCCCATCAGAGTCTATAGCCACACCAAAGGGCGATGCCCCAGGGTCGAATTCGTATATCACCGTCCTTGCTCCACCAGGAGTTATCTTGACCAGATTATTTGCCTCATATTCCACTACGATATAATTCCCATCAGAGTCTATAGCCACAGCACCAGGAAAAGTTAAAAGATCGAATTCGTATATCACAGACCTCAAACCTTCAGGAGTTATCTTGACCAGATTGTCTTCACCCCACTCTGTTACTATATAATTTCCATCAGAGTCTATAGCCACGCCGGAAGGTGTAGTAAAAATAAGGAACTCATATATCACCGTCCTTACACCTTCAGGAGTTATCTTGACCAGATTGTCTCCCCAATACTCTGTTACTATATAATTTCCATCAGAGTCTATAGCCACACCAAAGGGCGATGTCCCAGGGGCGAATTCGTATATCACTGTTCTTACTCCACCGAGAGTTATCATGACAAGACTTTCTGAGCCATATTCTGCTACTATGTAGTCGCCTGGATTTTGCGCCAAAGCAGGAGTAATGCATACAGATGCTAAGACGATCATCAAAGTTAATGTAGATAGCTTTAGAAGACGAGTACGATTCATATTTTGTCAAAGAGATATCCAATTACTAATATTTATACTATTACTTTCCAATTAAACTTAAAATTATCACTTATTATGACACGCTTAAATGAATAAATTAGATGAGTAATCACAAACTATCAAAGTATGGTGATTATTTATAAGCTATAAGAACAAGAAATTAAGATACGATTGCAAGTTTAATCTGTTTTACCCCCCTCACCATCAATTTCTTAGCAAGATTATGAATAGATTTCGCCTCCCCTTTAACTGCGATTATTTCAAGGCAATTTCTTTCATCTAGATGGATGTGCATAGTTGAGCTGATTACGTTGTAATGAAGATGCTGGGTATCAGTTAGATCATCTTCTAAGCCTTTAACTTTATGATTGTATATGATAGTTATAGCGCCAGCAACCATCCCCCTCTCCTCATACATGCATTTGTTTTCGGTCAAGAAGTCCCTCATGGCAACCTGAATCCCCTTCGATCTATCGTAACCAAGGTTCTTGATGGCCCTATCGAATTCTTCTAGTAGATCAGGGGGTATCGATATGCTGATTCTGGAGACGCCTCTTTTAGTCATAATCAACTCTACATCTATGCTAGAAATAAAAATATTTATATTGATAGTATTACTAAAATTAAATATAGTAATACTGGTGGAAGGATGCACATTCCAGATGGCTTTTTAGACATATCGATCTGTGTAATAACTTACCTTGCTGCAATCTTATTTTGGGCCTTTGCTCTAAGAAAAATGAAGAAGGTTTTGAGCGAGAGGCACATCCCTTTCATGGCTACCCTAACCGCCATGTTCTTTGCTGCTCAAATGATGAACTACCCCATCATTGGAGGTACGACTGCCCATCTTCTGGGCGGGCCTCTATTGGCGATCGCCCTTGGACCATACGCTGGACTAATCTCCGTCACCCTGATTGTCTTCATTCAGGCACTACTCTTCGGCGATGGTGGGCTAACTACCTTAGGAGCGAACGTTTTTAACATGGGGGTGGTTGGCGTCTTCATACCTTACCTCCTATTTCTGACCTCTTTAAGGATCATGAAGGGTAGAAAAATGATAGTGGTTGGAGCCTTCTTAAGTAGTCTTATAGGGGACCTTCTGGCTGCCGTCTTTGCTGGGCTGGAGCTAGGACTTTCGGCATTATCTTTCCCCTACAGTCTTCAGGTAGCAGTTACAGCGATGGGCATTCACCACTTCTTCATAGGGATTGGAGAAGGTATCGTAACTGCTATGATAGTCTCAATTCTACTGAAACAACGGCCAGACTTACTAGAATTACCAAAGGTTGCGCCTATAAGGTTGGATCTGCCCTACATCTCTAAAGATCCAAAGGGATGTTAAAATGGACAGAGACAGAAGAATATTCATGATTGGAGTAATTACATCGATCATCTTCGTTGTAGTTGGATGCTTATGGTTATCGTCTTCTTTAGAAACTTTAGACGAAGTTGCTGAACGTTTTGGTACAAAAGAAATCCCTTTATGGAGTCCTCCTCTTCCAGATTACGAGATACCTGGACTGGAGGGAAATACCTTGGCAAATATCGGAGTAGGGATAGGCGCTACACTGTTGATACTGGGACTTTCCTTTGTTACGGGCAAGGCGCTGAAGGCAAAGGAAGAATTTTAGATGATATTACATGCTAAAGAGTTTCTTGAAGACCTTTGAGGAGATAACCTATAACGAAAGATTCTCATCGATAAGTGGATTAGTTCAAAGAATAGATCCTAGAGTGAAGTTCTTCTCATCTTTGGCTATTATACTGGTAGCGATTACGGTGAGGGCCATCTCACCTTTGATCGTTTTGCTTGGTGTAACCTTTGCTCTGTCTTTTGTATCGAAGATTTCCCTTAGATACTTCGCTCTTAGAACTGCTTTTATCCCTGCTTTTGTAGCCATAATCGCTTTACCACTGCCCTTCATAACGCCCGGAACAACGATGGTTACAATCGGCTATAATCAATATCTTGTCAACATTACGATGGAGGGAGTTTATAATGCTGTGCAGTTTACATTAAGGGTTTGGGTTTGTGTCTCTACATCCATTCTTTTGGTCTTGACAACGAAGTTCTCAAGCCTTGTTCGTGTTATGGAGAAGTTCAAAATCCCAAAAGTCTTCGTTACAATGTTATCTGTCACACATAGGTTCATATTTCTATTCATAAACGAATCCTATAGAATGGTCTTAGCTAGGGAGGCTCGAACAATTAACAAAGAGAGTCCCTTAAAATCTATGAAATCTTTGGCCAATATGATCTCTACTCTTTTCATAAGAGGATACGAGAGGGGGGAACGGGTCTACCTTGCTATGATGGCTAGGGGATATAAAGGAGGTGTTAGATCCCTAAGTAAAATGAAAATAGCTAGAAAGGACATCATCTTCGGGTCATTTATAATATTAGTCTGCATCATGGTTTTATCTATAGAATACTTGTATCTAGGGGTTGTGTAAAATGACAGAGCTAGTCATAGATGTGAAGGATGTAAGATACCTTTATCCAGATGGGTTCATGGCATTAGACGGTGTGAATATAAGGGTATCGAAGAGAGAGAGGGTAGCGATTCTTGGATCGAACGGTGCAGGCAAGTCCACTTTACTTATGTTGGTCGATGGATTGTTCAAGCCATCTAAAGGGTCTGTGAAAGTGCTTGGCATGCCTACCTGTGATAAAAATTTTCATGAAATTAGATCAAGGATTGGGTTTGTCTTCCAAGATCCAGACGACCAGCTCTTCTGCTCAACTTTATGGGACGATATGACATTCGGTCTGTTGAATATGGGTATATGTGATGATGAGGTGGTAAGAAAGGCAAAGGATGACTTAAGGATCGTTGGGTTGGAGGGCTATGAGGAAAAGTCACCTCACCATCTTAGCGTCGGGGAGAAGAAGAAGGCTACAATAGCCATCGTCTTGGCTATGAAACCCGATGTCTTGATCTTGGATGAGCCGACGGCAAATCTCGACCCAAAAAGCCGAGTGGAGTTGATAAGGCTGATAAACAATTTACATGAAAGGGGGGAGATCACAATCATTGTTGCAACTCATGATGTCGACTTCGTCCCTATGGTTGCGGATAGAGCGTATGTTCTAAATAAAGGGAAGGTTTTAGCTGAAGGCTATCTAGAGGATGTATTCTCCAACTTCAAAATAATGGAAGAAGCGGGTTTAGAGCCCCCTACTATAACTCGCCTTTTTAAGCTTCTAAATCAATCGATAGGCAGAGAGGTCACTCAACCCCTCCCCTTAACTGTTGAGCGAGCTTTATATGAGATAAGGCAGTATCTTGTGTTAAGAAGTAAGTAAGTAGACCCATAATCGAGTATTTAGACTTTTTTGGGCATGAATTTATATCAAAGAACTATTTCGAGACGGGCAAAATAAGATGATTCTAAGGGCATTAAAGAGTTAAGTTTGAAAGCTATCAATTTACGGTCTTCTCAAGCGTCTATACTCTATTACAACTCTTATATCCTTACAGGTTCTGAATGCTTCCCACATCAAAGCATCCTGTTGCTCTAAGGTCAGACCCTCCCAGTACGCCTTATTCTCTTCAGTCGTCTCAAATTCATGATAGTCTCCACAACCCTCTGGGATCGATTCTTTGTCCCTCTTCGGCATAGTGCTGTATGGGCAACGGGCCCTGATCTTGGCCTTTCTCAAGTCAACTATATTGGTATGTAGTCGATATTAAGATTTATCGATCGATAAAGAAATTAACTTTTATCAAACATTAATTAAAGGATTAGCCATAGGTTCAAAATGGTTAAATTCATATACACCATGAATTCTCATAAATACATCAAAGTTTCATAAGGAGGTTCATGGATTGAAAATTCCAAAGGAGATAAGGACCTACTGCCCCCGTTGTAAGCGCCATACAGCTCATAGCGTAGCCATCTACAAGAAGGGAAAAGAGAGGTCTATGGCTTTGGGTTCAAGAAGGCATGCTGAGGATAAGAAAGGGTATGGCGGGCAAAAATTCCCAGAGCTAAAGAGAAGTGCAAAGACTACGAAAAAGCAGACATTAAAGTTCAAGTGCAAAGATTGTAACTATCAGATTGTGAGATATGGGATCAGATTAAAGAAGATGGAGATAACTCAATAAAGGTCGATATTTATGAAAAGAGAGAAGATACCTGTGCCCAAACCTAGAAGTGCCTTCCTTCTGGTCAGATGCTCCAATTGTGGTAATGAGCAAATCGTATTTTCATCGTCGACTATAGAAATATCGTGTAAAGTATGTGAGCGCCTTTTGGCTAAGAAGACAGGCGGTAGGGCTAAGATTTTTGGTACTGTATTGAAAAGGTTAGATTGAAATGGAAATAGAGTCTCAGTTACCTGAAGAAGGAGAACTTGTACTGGCAACTATCAGGCGTATAACATCCCATGGTGCGTACGTTACACTGGATGAATATGGAAGCATGGACGGATTTTTACACATATCTGAGATATCTACGGGATGGGTGAGAAACATAGAAAGGTATGT
>JAKLZD010000125.1 GCA_024256245.1 Candidatus Methylarchaceae archaeon HK01M | reverse complement strand
AAATTCGACGATGTAGTGTATTATGTCCATATAAATACTTCAATGGTCCCGTTTCTGTAATATCCTTCTATCATTTCCAATTGGAGAATTAGAAATTTTTTTCAAATCGTCTATAAAGTCTTTTAGAACTCATTCTTGACCATTAAAAATTTTGACTATAAAATATCAATATATGACTCTTCAATCTTAATTCTGAATTTCTGAATCTTCCGCGTTATTCTGATCGCCGCATACATAAACATCATAACGATATACAATGAACTGAATTAAGACTTCATCAATCTATTTAAGTTATCAGAATATCTAAAAAATGCAGAAAAAGTTAATAGCTAGTTTTATTACGCGGTTAACGATGCAAATCAAGTATCCACATGTTAATTGAAGATGTAAGCTTTGCGGAAACTGTTGTAGAGACCAACTGGGCAGGAAGAGGAGGATATTCTTGACGGAAAATGATGTGAAGCGTATTCAGGATCTAGGAGTCGAAACAAAGTTCTATCAAAAGAGTGAGATGAATATCGAGCCATACAATTATGAGATGTTGAAGATGGATGGTTGCTGTATCTTCCTCTCAGGCAACAGATGTACTATATATGAGAACAGGCCTCTGATCTGCAGATTCTACCCATTCACAATGTTCGAGGCTCATGGCTATGTGTTTGATGTAGATCGGTCTTGTGAAGGTGTCAGTGAAGGTAAATTTGTTGATAAGAGGTACTTAAGTGATCTCATTCAGGAAGCGAAAAAGACCATAAGGGAAGCCCGACATGCTTGTTCCCAATCTGCTCTAACAAATGGATGATTAAAGGATAAGATGGTGATATCAAACCCTACACAAGCTAATTCCAAAATATGATGGGCTTTACTAGATACGATCTTTCTATCTATAAGAAATGTACTCTTTAATAACCAAGAATAAGTTTGTATCTTCGGAGTTTTTAGTTTCTAAAGCACGCATATAAGTCTCATCCGACGGATTAAACAGTTGTCCATTCTATTTAGTGCCCCAATGTTCTCTACCAAGGAAAGATGGAGCACGAAAGATATTGTACTCCTTCGATGCAGATCCTAAACCTTTCCAGGTCCTATTAGACCCTTTACAGTCTGGCAGACGACATGTCTGAGTCCAGCCTCTTGTAGAATGTCCTTAACTTGAGCCATTTCGGAATAACTTGGTCTTCTTATATCCTTCCTTCGAAACTCAGGTCGGTAATCAAGAGCACAAACTTGAATGTCTGGCGCCCAAGAAGATATCTTCTCACCTATGAGATAAATTTCATCAAGAGATATTAGTTTAGGATTGTAGGGAATTCCTATGCCTATGAAGACCTTCTCATAATATTCGTCTATTAAGTACTTTACAGCTCTCCATTCTGTTTGTAGAAGCCGTCCAGAAAGTTCCTTATCCTTCAATCCTGAAATCCTCATGAAGGTCTCCAATTTTAAACCCTTTACATCAGGACCTATATCCGTCATCCCTACTTCGATCAACTCATCTATGTAATCTGGAGCCATTATAACAGCATTCGTGTCTACATGGAACCGAGCATGCTCATTCCGATTCAATTCTCTTAACTTCATGATATATTCCACAAGCCATCTTCTATTCAAAGTGCACTCTCCACCACTTATAGCCATCCTATTTACACCCCATCTCAGTCTCTCATGGGTCATGATTTCTGCTGCTTGATTTGGAGTTAAAGGCGCTCTTCGAGACGAGTACGTAATATCCCAATTCTGGCATGTAGGACAACGAAGAATACAACCGTGGGCGAAACACGCAACTTCTATATATCTACTAACCAATCCCTTAGGCTTTATCCAATAAGGCGTACCAACACCGCCGGAGGGATGACCTTGAAAACTTGAGACTATTCTTAAGGGTTCAAGCCGCTCGACATCGGCCCTTTTGGTCTCTATGCTCATTCCATCATGAATAGGGGTTATACAACTTCTCTTTAACTTACCATCTAAGATGATGGCACAAGCCCAGCAACCCCCTGTTCTGCAAGGGGCGGATAGATCTCCTTCTCTTGGAAAACGAGAGACCCTAAAGCCCAAAAGCTCCAAAGCTCTAAGAACTGTTATCCTTTCAGGAACTTCGAAGCTTTCTCCATCAACTTTGATCTTAACGAGTCTCCTCTCGACCAAAATTTCATCAAGGACTCGGGCCTCATGTGGACAAGCATCGATACATATACCACATCCGATGCATCTCTCAATCCCTGGGCAAGAGAGGTGATTTTTACAGAAGCTACAATCTAAGCAACGTTCCTTGATCTTCCTTGATAGGCGGAAGGGGATGGAGACCAACCTCTATTAGAGGTTCGAGTGTATAAGATAAATTTTTTTAGAGCTTTGGTAGAGAGAATAAGTCGATTTCCTAGTCTCTATATGAACCAACTTATACTGGAATTTATCAAGATAATTATAGAGAGAATAAAATAAATCCCTGAACAATTCCTATGCTGTGGGAATTAAGTTGAAGTTAATCCATTATATGGAAGGTTCAGAAAGAAAATATGGATTCCTTGTTGGTAATAGAATCATCGGAAGTGAGCTTACATCTAAAATTTTTGGAATCGATCTTCCTAAAGATATCTCGAATATTATCCAAAGCTGGTCTAGGTGCAATAATTATCCAGCTCTTCTTAAGGGCCTTGAGGATCATCTTCAGGAGAGTATTTCCTTGGGAAGAGTAAAAAAGATTCTAGCGCCCGTCACCCATCCCCCAAAGATCATCTGCCTTGGATTGAATTATAAGACTCATGCCATAGAGTGGGAGGTAAATCCGCCTTCTAAGCCCATCGTATTTATGAAGCCTAGGACGACGATCATCGGTCCTTACGACGATATCGTTTCGCCGTCCATAGCTAAAAAACTTGACTACGAGGTTGAACTTGCTGTTGTCATTGGGAAGAAATGCAAAAGGGTCAGTGAAGATAAGGCTTCAGACTTCATCTTAGGGTACATGGTTCTCAACGATGTTACGGCTAGGGACCTCCAGCGCAGGGAGAAGCAATGGTTCATGGGGAAGGGGCTGGACACTTTTGCACCGACAGGACCTTGGATCATAACCAAAGATGAATTGAACGTGGATAACCTTAGGCTTACTACTAGAGTGAACGGAGAGTTAAGGCAAGATGGTTCGACTAGAGATATGATCTTTAAGGTCGACTATCTGGTATCCTGGTTGAGCAAAGGGATAACTTTAGAACCAGGAGACATAATTTCAACTGGAACTCCTTCAGGAGTTGGGGCGTACATGAATCCTCCCTCTTTCCTTGAGGAAGGGGACATCGTAGAAGTAAACATTGAGGGAATAGGAGGTTTAAGGAATAGGGTTAAGTTTGAAAAGGTATAAAGGCAAATTTGAATTTAAATTAAAAAACCGTCCATTTTTAATTGGTACCATTCCTAACAATCCATGGTCAGCGAGGTTTCGCAAGCAAGTAGCTGCGGTATCCATGCTTTTATTCGCTCTATACTCGATGTTTGGTTCTCGACTACGTAGTAAAATTAATACATGAGATTAACTTTAACATCTGGGGGTATTTCTTGACAATATCTTATCAATCTTATTGTTGTTTACCTTCAAGGACAAAAATATTAGTTAGAAGTGCTTTTTGTATTTTCTCGAGATTAGGGGAGATTAAGATCAAATGGTAGATCAGCAAGGCACACTACCACATAAAAAAAGAGTCCCGCAACGAATCTTTTTACCTCTATCAATAATTAATTTTGAAAAAACTTTCGTAGGAAAGACCAGGTTACAAAAACTTGCATTTCTAGTTCAATATGAATCCAAACTAGATCTTTATGATTTTAAGAAACATCAATACGGTCCATACTCACATGACTTAGCTGTAGACACACAGTGTTATAGTGATTTTATACATTGGGATATCCAGCCTACTGTACAACATCCTCCTGGACGGTATCATTATGCCTATTCTATAACTGATGAAGGAAGGATCTTGCTTTCGGAATTATTGCAGGGATTAAATCATAAAATGGTTGGGAAGATAAAAGCATCACTATCCTATTACGCTCCTATGCAATGGACAGAGCTTGCTGATTACGCCTATTCTAGATTTTTAACCGATGTGAAAGATCCTACAAAACAGATTGAAAAATTAAGGCTTGAAATTGATAATTTGAGACTGGGCATTGAGATGTGTTGTCAAGTTTATTATAACCCCCAAGCTTCATTCATACTTTCAAGTATTGAATATCTATTAATGGTTTTAGAAGCCTTGCCAAAGGTAACAGATCAATTACAGTTCGGTATAATTCTCAATCTATTGTACCAAGTCGCGAACGATTGCAAAGAGGTAGCATGTCTATTAACTTTGTCCAATGTATCTCTTAAGCATCGTTTTGTAGATATTGCTGAGACACGACATTATTTGGCAGACTATTGCGACAAGCAAGGCATCGTAAAGGATCCTCTTAAGAGGTCTTTAAACGAGATTTTGAGTGAGGGGGAGGCAAAACGTCTCGCAAAAGTGCTACTCGAAGTCGATCTAAAAAAAATTTCATAGTTCCAGATACAAACGTTTGTCTGGAATATTCAATAAATTTTTCGCTTAAATATGATACTAAAATTATTCAGCTTAAACTTCCACATTCAATCAATGTTAGCTGGTATATAGACTCTGCCTTAGAGAGAAGCGTTACAATAGCGATACCTAGAGAGGTAAATGAAGAATTTGGAAATAAATTGTGGACCCTGATGGTTAAGATTAGTGATAAAGCGAGAGTCCCTTTCCAAATAAAGCGTGAAAGATTAGTCCATGAGGCGCTAGGTAGATATATTAGGCTTTTAAAATCTGACTACAAAATCATAGACCCATCAAATAAATCGTTAAAAAAAGTGACCAAAATATACAGTAAGATATGGAATGACCCGGCATTATGTGATAAATTATTAATCTGGTCAGGGTTCAAGAAACTAGATATAAGTAATGGGCCCCCAAAAGGGGGAGACATAGTAATTCTTGCCTATGCAGTCGATCTAGTTTCTGAGGGGTCAATTGAATTATTGACCTTTGACCATGATTTCATCGTGTTCTCCGATGAAATTTACAGAGAATTGGGAGTGAATGTTCGAAATGCTGGAACATTACAAAAATAAGGTGAGGAGCTTAACAATCAACCCGCCCCAATAGGTCGAAGGATGAGGATTATATTACGGTACCATTTCTTGGTACTAAACTAAGAATGGTCATGTTATAGGCGTTTATATTCAAATTAAATGAAATAATAACTAACTACTTCTAAAGAACACTACAAGAACTTCAATCTTTCTATAATCATAGTCATTTTATTACAATATTGTACCTCAACCAGTCGATAGTCTTCTTTAACCCCTCTCCAAACTCGATCTTTGGCTCCCATTCGAGGATCTTCTTGGCTTTCGTGATGTCTGGACATCTTCTTCTTGGGTCGTCTTCTGATATATCTTGAAAAACGATTCGTGAACTACTTCTGATCAATCCTTTGATCTTTTCAGCTAACTCTAGAATTGATCTCTCTTGAGGATCTCCAATATTGATAACCTCACCTCTTGCCCCTTCTTTCATGATTGCCGAAAGGATTCCTTTAACCGTATCCGATATGTAGCAGAAGGATCTTGTTTGGGAGCCATCTCCATAGACTGTGATATCTTTACCACTCAAAGCTTGTAAGATAAAACGGGATACTACACGTGAATATCGTCCATCCACCCTTAGTCTAGGACCGTATGTATCAAATATTCTATTGATCCTAGTATCCAAGCCGTATTCCTTATTGTATGCCATTACCAAAGCTTCGCTGTACCTCTTTCCTTCGTCGTGACAAGACCTAACGCCTATAGTATTGACATTCCCCCAGTAAGTTTCAGGTGTTGGGACTACTTTTGCATCTCCATAAACCTCGCTAGTAGAAGTGTAGAGAATTCTTGAGTCCATCTTTCTTGCCATTTCTAAAATACGATGTGTTCCAAGTGAATTCACGAGTAGGATCTCTATCGGGTACTTTTGATATTCTTCAGGCGTTTCCCTACTGGCTGAGTGTAAGATAAAGTGATACTTCTCTTTACTCTTGAAATTTCTGACATCTTCCTGAATAAATTTGAACCCTTTTTTTCCTAAAAGATCTTCTATATTCCTCTGCTTACCTGTAGTTAGATCGTCTACACAACTGATATTTGCCCCAAGCTGAAAGAGAACATCGCATAACCAGCTCCCTATAAAACCTGCGCCTCCTGTGACCAATATATTTTTCTTTCTAAAACTTTCTTCATCGATCTCTAAACACATTCTTTTTAAATTCTCTTCGATTATTCTGTCCAACCCAAATAATCCTATAACATAAAGGGTTTAAAAGTTCCTAGTAGAGATTTAAGAGATTCTCTTCTTAGAATTATGATTTATGATAATTCGCTTTGAGTTTCGGAAAGTTTTACTTGAATGCTTTTTGCATTTAAAATTAAGGATAATGTGAAATAGAAAGGTTCGAAAGTGTTATCAAAGCCAACGTACCTGCTAATGAGATATTAAATTACCCTCACCTTTTCCATGTAAGCGTTCCATTACCAGCAGGTATCTTTTGGTATTCGACGACCTTTCCGGCTTCGTCAATTACTATTCTCCAAAATATTATTCTCTTTATTGGTACTGTCTCAAAATTGTTTATTGATACCGTACTGCAATGACCACGTTCCACCATAACAACCCAATGAGGGCCTCGAGTGCTCACCGAATTAACAGACACCCATTCTTCTATAATGCCTGCATCTCCCGCCGTTGCGAATTCATCTTCGTATAATGGCTCTTCTCCCTTCACGAAGTCCAATGCAATTTTTTCCACGTCTTCTATCTTTAGCATTCACTTCTCAATAGATAATTTCGTAAAGGAAGATAAATAATTAATGATACTTAAAACAATAACCGATAAGCCAAAACATCGCAACAGAGAACTATCTAAAAATTTCTATTAACTTAACCACCTTCTAATAGCAAACGCACTTCCATCTCATGCTTTCTCACAATTTCTCCTCTTGTGATTATGCCCAAAAGCCTTTCAGGATGGGCTCTATCTACAACTGGTAAGCGCCCTACCTCGTACCCTAGAATCTTTCCAAAGGCGTGGTAAAGGGACTCATCTGGATAAGTAACTATCAACTTTTTACTCATAATCTCATCAATCATAGTCTTCTCACGAGCTTCTTCAGGAACTTGTAGTACATCGCTTAAAGTCACAATGCCAATTAACTTATCTTCCTTGACCACTGGTAGACCTCCTATCCTTCTATACACCATCATTTTAGCTACATCACCGACTTTTTCTTCTGGTTTTACTGTTAAGACATCTTCCTTCATGGCATCCCGTACCTTCAGCTTCTGTAACAGAGATACTGAAAACCCTGCCCTATGCACTGGCGAATCTGCTCTGGTAGATATCTGACTTTCATAAATCGACAAATCTCCAGTTATTCGATAGGCTAGAATTGTTGCTATTATCGATGGCACCAATAAAGTGTATGTACCCGTCATCTCACCGACCATCAAGATGACAGCTATAGGTGCCTTACCTACTCCACCAAAGAAGGCCATCATGCCTACGATAACAAAAGGCGCAGGGCTTGGTGCCGGCAATAAGAACAAATAGAACAAATTACGACAGATATACCAAGTCACTCCACCTATCATACCGCCAATCACCAAGCTTGGTGCGAATACTCCTCCACTACCTCCTGAGCCGATAGTTAGTGCTGTAGTCATTATCTTGGCAAAAATCAATAAAAACATAATCTCTATGGGAAGAAGGGCAAAATCCCCACTTATGGCCAATTGAAGCCAGCCATAACTCGTGCCTAAGACTTGAGGCAGAGGCATAGCGATCAAACCAACTAATAGCCCACCTAAAGTTGGCTTCAAGATTTTCCAAATCTTTGATTCTTTAAAAATCTTCTTCGATTTATAAAATACCTTTACATATAATATTCCTATCAAACCACAAATTATGCCCAAAATCGCATAAAAGATAAGCTCCCATGGATGGGTGAAAGTATATGTTGTTACATGTACAAAGATTGGAGACCACCCTTTAACTGAAGCAAATATGCTATACCCAGTTATCGATGCGATAAAGGCAGGTATGAGTACTTCGACTTCAAAGTCTCTTTTATATAGAATCTCGCTACTTAAGAGGGCACCCCCAAAAGGAGCTTTGAATATAGCACCTATGCCCGCTCCAATACCTGCCGCCATTATTATCCTTCTATCATATACATTGAGACGTAACAATCTGCTTATAACGGATCCAAAACCTGCAGATATCTGGGCAGCAGGGCCTTCCTTACCCGCACTGCCACCCGATCCTATGGTTATCGCAGATGCTATCAACTTAATTAATGGAATCCTACTTCTGATCTCACCTTTTTTATGATGGAAGGAATCTATTGCAGCATCTGTACCATGGCCTTCTGCTTCAGGAGCAAGCTTACAGACGATTATTCCACTTAATAGTCCACCTAATGTGGTTATCAATGGTATCATATAGGGCCGTTCGATAAGCATAACTATGGGGGAGGGCGGTGAAGGTGGTATGTAACCTGCTCCAAATCCTAAGAAAAAATCGGTAGCATATGTTACTGCTTCGTCAAAGATTATCGCACCTAATCCAGCCACGATACCTACTAGAACACTTAATGGAACCCATTTCCTAAGGTAACTCGCTTTCAACTTATCTAAAGGTTTAAGAGACTTCATCATAACAGATTCTTATGTAAAGATATATTATTGAGATTATGTCTTATGACAAATAAATGTAATTGTTTATAGTTTCTAAAAATAAATCGATGAAGATAGTTATGTTTTATCTTATGCTTCGATGATTACTTTGGGATAACACTTAAAAAATCCCTATCATAAAAATATCTTATTCAAGGAGTTTTTTGTATGTCTTTTAAAAGTTGGACCTAAAATTACAAAGCAGGGCCAACTCATTTTCATACTGAAAGAGGAGACCTCTGAAGAGAAAGGGAGGAAGGCGCAGAAGAAAAACTCTACAGCAGCTAAAATAATAGCTGAAATGGCGAAGCCCTCTCTAGGGCTACGAGGTATTATTAGATAAGATATTACTAAGCATGAATGCCAGTCTAGATATCACGTAGAAGTGATTAAATGTCGATAATCTATTGATCGGATTTATATATACGTTTGATTTAATTTATAATGAATGAATCTTTATCTAGTAGCCTTTAGTACATTTTATGATGATTTCCCATAAGAAATTACTTGTTAAACATCCGAAAAAATGCCCCAGATGTGGAAAAGGGCCTGTGTTAGAGGATCTTACACGTGGTGAATTCTTCTGCAACAACTGCGGTTATGTTATTAAGGAAAGTGTAGTAGATACTCGCCCAGAATGGAGGGCCTTCACCAAGGAGGAGAGGGAGGAGAAAGCAAGGGTTGGCATGCCTTCTTCTCTTGCTATTCACGATAGAGGCTTGGCTACAAAGTTGGGGGCGGGTAGGAGGGATGTTTCTGGCAGACTATTAAATCCTTCAGAAAGGAGAAGGATCAATAGGATGAGGATGTGGGATAGGAGGAGCCAGATGCAAGTACCTTTACATAGAAATCTTTTACAGGCTTTGACAGAACTTAACAGGATAGCCGACAAGCTTAAAGTGAGCAGTAGCATTGTAGAAAGAGCAGCCTACATCTACAGGAAGGCGCTGAAGAAGGACCTTGTCAAAGGCCGATCGATCTCATCCATTATCACTGCCTCTATCTACGCTGCATGTAGAGAGAGTAGTACGCCCAGAACCTTGAAGGATGTTGCCAAGGCCAGTGGGATCAAGAGGAAGGATCTTGCCAGAAGTTACAGACTCATCCTTAGAGAACTTGACCTGAAAATGCCTGTCCTAGATCCTGCGAAATGTGTTTCAAGAATTGCTAGCAAAGTGGGGATTTCCGAAAGGACCAGTAGAAAAGCCTTAAGAATTCTAGATAAAGCAAAAAGAGCTGGAGTATCAGCAGGAAAGGATCCTATGGGACTGGCGGGCGCAGCATTGTATATCGCTTGTCTTCTTGACGGAAAAGATGTAACTCAGGAGGAGATTGGCAGGGCAGCTGGTGTAACAGAGGTCACGATCAGAAACCGTTATAAAGGCCTAAGGAAGATCGTCAATTTGAAGGATGGTAGCAATAAAGGGGAACTTAAAAAGCCACGCTCTAGGATGGGCGTAATAAAGGGACAGTTAGAATCGATATTTAAGAGATGAATGAATTCAGAAGATATCATATGAAGAAAGAAGAAGCGGTATATAATCAACCGACCAATAGTAAGATGAGGAAAGAGAATCTACCAGAATCTTGAAGACTATGAAACTGAAGTTGAAGGAAAGCCCTCAACACCACTACATCGAAAGGTTGTCATATATCAGATTAAATGATGTGAGATTATGGCTATATGAAATGGCAACATCTTATTTAAAAAGCCTCTGTGTCGTTTAGACTTTTAATACTTTCTCCCTCTTATTTTGGACTAATTCTTTTAGTAAAGATCTCACTTCAGTTACAGAATCTAAATTAAATCTAGCCTTTGAAGGGCCGAAACCAACTTTAATGGAGTATGCCGATTCAGGAAGTACCTCGAAAACATCTTCATCTGTCCAATCGTCACCAATAGCCAAGATGAAGTCCCATTTCCTCTTTGAAATTAATCGGAGTGCAGCTCGGCCCTTATTTATCCCAATATTCTTGATTTCAATCACTTTACTCCCCTCTAAAACCCCAAGATCAAGATTTTCTGTAAGGTGTAAAAGATCATCCGTTAGCTCCCTTGCCCTTACTACACCTAACGCCACATTAGACTTTCGGTAGTGCCAGACAAGGGAGAAATCTTTTTCTTCAATGAAAGAACCAGGAGTTCTATACACATACATTTCAAGAATTGACCGTATTTCGTCTTTCCAATCATTTTCTAGAGGCTCTACCATCTCCCACGTCTTTTCTTTCTCTTTTATCCATACACCATGTTCAGCAATCAACCCCACACTCAGTTCACCAAACCACTTCTCTAAGGTGTC